>JASHOO010000600.1 GCA_030041035.1 Bryobacteraceae bacterium
CGCGTAGTATTCACCTCCCCAGCGATCCCTCAAGAAAACCGCGCTACATCCCGCCGCGCCAGCCTGCGCTTGCCCAGTTCCCCAAACCGGGCCTTGGCGCGCGACTTCAACAACCGGAACTGTGTTTCGGTCAGGTTCATCTGTTCACAGATCTGCTGTTGCGTCTGCTCCAGCAGATAGAACCGGGTCAAAATCTCCCGGTCGCGCTTCGAGATACTGTTCAAGACCCTCCGTGCGATCTCCTCATGCTGCTGCTGAATGGCGGTCTCCTCCGGATCACGGTTGAGATCCACGATCGTGGTCCCGGATTCGATTCCTACATGCTGGCGGCGCGTGTGCACTGCCTGATCGATGTGCCCCGCCACCTGCCGCCGCACCACGGTTCGCACGAACCCCATCAGCCTTTCCGGTTCCCGCAGTTCCCCCCGGCGCACCGCCTGCACCACGATTAGAAACGTGTCGTGAACCTTGTCCTCCAGGTCCTGTGGTCCCAGCTGCCGGCAAAGGTAGAAGCGGACGCCCCTCGAGAACACCCGATAGAGCTCCTCCATGCCCGATTGATCGTCGAGCTTGATTCGTTCTACTAGCGCAGTCCAGTTTGGGCCTGCGAGCGGCGCCTCCGCCCCGGGAGGATCGGCCGCTGCCGTGTCGTCTGATGGTGTGCTCAAAGCTTCAGTGTTAAAGCCTGCCATAGGATCCCCCTACAGATCTCCGTTGACAAAATAAGTGGCCCAGTATTGCGGATGCGACCGCCATCCGCCGGCGCGCAGCATGTCGAGCTGCGCCTCCTGCAGGGCCACGGCCGGCCCTGCCTCCGGTTTCTCCCGAAAGTGCCTGTAGAAATCGGCAAATAGCGCTCCGCGATCATCCGGTGTCGGCCAGTGGCTCGCGATCACCGCGCGTGCTCCGGCTGCCAGCCAAGCGCGTGTCAGCCCCATCAGTCCCGACCCGGGAAAAGCATCCGCCCACCCCGAACTGCAACCGCTCAGCACCACCAGACCCGCCGTGACTTTGAATCGCGTGATATCGAGCGGGCTCAGCCATTGCGGATCACCCGACGCCGCGAGGCTCAACGCGATCATGCTGTAGTGTGGTTCGGCGCTGGCTTCGAGAAAGTGCGCGGCAATGTGAATCACCGTGGGTTGCGCCTGCAGCTCGGCTTCGAGTCTGCCCGGCGAGGCCTCGGCACCGCGCAGCAGAGTGGACCTCCCCGTCTGTGGGTTCCAGGCTCGGGCGCAGGACTCCAGCTCCGCGGCGGTACCGGCAAGCCGCGTCAGCACCGGGCCGTGCGACAGCGCTGTGGCCGCTAACGCCAGCCAGGGGAGGGCCGGCGGAGACTCCACCCGGCGGCCGTGCCAGCGTGGATCAGCCGCGTTGTAGATCGCGTCCCCAACTCCCAGAAATCTGCCGGACGCCACTTCACGCCAGGGTTCGCCGTGGTCCTGTCCGATCCGCAGCACTCCCGTAGTCACGCGAACCGAGTGCTGCTGCGCCAGATATACCGGCTGCCCTCCCTTCCAGCCCGTCACCAGTGCCGTGAACGGAACATGAAAGAGTTGTTCGTCGAGCGCCAGGATCCACATTGGTTTCTTTCCAAGCCGGGAATCCAGTTTGCCGAACAGCTTCTCGTAAAGCGCGTGGCCCCGCGATTCCGCTTCTGTTTCGCCTGTGCTCACGGCGCGCACAAACGCGCCGACGTCGCCGGCTAATTCAGCCTTTCCCGGCAGGCGGTACAAGCAAAACCGCTCGCGGCTGATTGCCCACAGGAACGATTCTGGTTCTCCCAGATGGAAACTGAGAAGGACGGCATCACGCGGCATGTTCGCCTGAGTCCGCTCCGCCAGGCCGGCGCTGGGGATCTGGGTGTTCGCGCCCGCCTGCGCTTCCATCTCGAGCACCGCCGACCGTAGGCTCCGCCGTTCGTCACGCAGTGTCTCGTTGTCCTCGCTCAGCAGCTCCACTTCCGCGGCATGCAGCCGCGCCAGCGTTTCCCAGTATCTGGCCGGCAGCTTCCCGCGCCAGTCGTCCGGCAGCGCTTGCAACGCGTGCAGGCTCGCCGCGCGGTTTTCTTCGGCAGCCTGAAACGTGACTCGCGCCAAAGCCGGGCGCTGAGTGGTGAAGTACAAGCGGTTCCCGGCCTCAATAAATGAGGAATAGATTTCATTGAGCCGAACCTCCGAGCCCACCCTCGCGAAGTCCGCCGGCAGCACTTCCAGCCGCCATCGCCGCGCGAAATCCAGCGCCTTGTCGAAATCCTGAAACGCCTCTTGGCCACGGTTCAACGCCAGAAGCGCACGCCCGCGCGTTTGGTACAGCTCCCATCTCGTGACCTGGCTGTCGGAATGATGGCTGGGCTCGAGCGCCGCATCCAGCAGATGCAAAGCCGATGCCGGATCATGTTGCGCCAGCCGCAGCCGGGCCGAATTGAAATAGGAACTATCGAGTTTCGCCAGCCGGTGCAGCCTGCGCAGCCGGTAGGCTTCGGTCATGGCCTGATCCGCACCGGCAAGGTCGCCGCGAGTGAGCAGTTCCGCTCCGAAGTGGTCCCACGCCTCCGCTTCGGTTGTCAGGTTGCCCTCGCGGTCTGCGATCTCGATCGCTCTGCGGATCTCCGTGGAGGTTTCGTCGAGCCGCCCCTGCCGCGCCCGAATCACCGCGAGTTGAATCAACGCTCGCGATAGCCCGTCCTGAAAGCCGCCCCGCTCCGAGTCTGCCACTGCCCGCTCAGCCGCCTGCGCCGCCGAGTCAAATTCCCCCATGAGCAGATACAAGCTCGAAATATCGACTCCCAGCCCGCCCAGATTCACCCAATCCGCAATCCCTTCCGATCGTTGTCGCGCTGCGAGCCACGCTTCGAGCGCTTCCCGGTAGCGAAACAGGCAACAACGGCAAGCTCCCACGTAGGTCAGACATCGCCCTTCACGCCGAATGTCATTGACCTTTTCCGCTTGGGCGTAAGCCGCTTTGAAAAGTGCTTCCGCCTCCACGTACTTCCCGTTCTTGAATAGCGCGGCTCCGTGTCCATATTCCTCCAGGCACAGTTTTTCTATTCGCGTTTGGGAATCACCGGGAAACGGCCGAGACGGTCTCGTCTCTTGCGGGGGAGCGGTCCTGAGCACCGATCCGACGCAGGCGAGGAATAGGATGCAGCATGTTGCGCTGCCTACCCTGATTTTCACTTTCGTCGGGTTTGGGGAGGTTTGGTAGTCCCCGAGGATAACCTTGATTATCCTCGGAGAATCATACCAGAGTTTGCCTTGTGTTTGGCAACTTTTATTTGGGTAGAAGTTGAATCGCGCGCCTCTGTAGCACGCCGAGTCTTGGTACTATTCGCAACTTTTGTTAGTTGGCCAGAGAGCGTTCGGGCGGTGGTACGACGATGATCGGGTCTCCCATTTTTCCTTTCAGCTTCCCCGAGTAATAAGGAAGCTTCCTGGTCTGAACTTAGTCCGCCATCTATCACCCGCCTTTGCGTTTGATGACTAAGTAGCTGAATCCCGGTTTTTTAAATTTATTGGCCGGCTGTGACTGTACAGCCGAGGAATGCGGCTTCGCTGTATGAGGAATATTTCCACCGAGGAGTACAAGACTATATCTTCACCATCTGATGTTAATCCCCAGCATCACGCGCTGCCAACACAATCTCATTCACACGATAGATGTCAATTAGTTCTAGTACGGAAGTTCTACCGTTGTACACGGAATTTAGAAAATTGAGAAACAGTGACTCGCCCGGCGGCAAATCCGTGATGCGACGCGGCGGGTGTTTGTCGGTGACCAGCGTGACGCCCGTCGTCGCTTGATACTCCACCACACCGTGAGTTCCCGCGAGCCGCAGCCGGTCATCTCCCCACGTCGGCGCCGTATCCGGACGCAGGTAGTCGATGTGTAGCGCGGCCGTGCCGCCGTTATCGAGCCGGAATATGGTGGCGGTCGTATTCTCCATCTCGCGCAATTGCGGAAAACCCACGCGTCCCTCTACCGACGCCGTCTCCACCAGCTCGCGCCCGCTGATCCACCGCATCAGGTCCACCATATGTACCGCAATATAGGGAATCGATCCCCCAAATGTGGAGCGGTGCAACATCCACTCGGGGCGGTCGCCCACCTTGTACGATTTCTGTGAGGCCATTTGCGCCACCTCGCCGATTTCTCCGGCATCGACAATCTGCTTGAGCGCGCGATATTGGGCCTCGAACCGCATAGTGAGTAGCATGGTCAGCCGCACGCCGTTTTCGGCCACCGCCCGCTTCACGCGTTCCAGGTCTGCCATGGTGATGGCCAAGGGCTTCTCGGCGACAATATTCAATTTGCGCTGAGCGCACGCCATCAGAATCTCCGCGCGTTCCCCGTTGCTTCCGCAAACGCCGACCATATCGAGCTTCTCCCGGTCCAGGACCTCATGCCAATCGCGGTACTCCCGGAACGATGACTGTTTGCGGCGCACCTGGTCAATGAGCAACGAGTTCGGATCCTGCACCGCCACCAGCTCGACATCGGGCACGCTCGCCAAAGACCCAAGGATGTCCTCAATGTGCCCCTCCAGCCCGAGGATCGCGAGGCGTACCTTATGCGGCAGCCGGACAACCGGCTCACCTGCCGCTTGCGCCGCCAGCGCCGCGCCGCCTATCCATTCCCGCCGCGTCATGTCTCGCATGCTGCGATTCTGCCACAGCGCCGCTGGTTGGGTTAAGATATCCGCTTCGGTTCCTTATGGATCATATTCTGTCCATCGTTCTCTTCACGCCGTTGGCCGGCCTGATCGTCCTGCTCTTCATCCCCGGCTCGAATGCGCTGGCGGTGAAGGTTTGGGCCAACGTGGCCTCATTCTTCGGATTTTTGGTTTCGCTGCCGCTGGTATTCCAATTCGACCGCACCAAAGATTTCCAGTTCGTCGAGCGCGCCGACTGGATCCCGTCCATCGGCGCGTCTTATCACCTGGGCATCGACGGCCTCTCGCTGCTGCTTGTCATGCTCACCACCGTGCTCGGCTTCCTCTCGATCCTTTCGAGCTGGAGCGCCATTCAGGAGCGCTTGAAAGAATACTACGCGTTCTTTCTGCTCTTACAGGTGGCCATGCTGGGCGTGTTCATGTCACTCGATTTTCTGCTGTTTTTCGTGTTCTGGGAAACCGTGCTGGTGCCGATGTATTTCATCATCGCCATTTGGGGCGGCCAGCGCCGCCTGTACGCGGCCATCAAGTTCATGATCTACACCCTGATCGGCTCGGTGCTGATGTTTCTCGGCATCCTCACGCTTTACTTCCAGTACTACAACCAATATCAGACCTACTCGTTTGACATCGCTGATCTCATGAAAGCTAACCTGCCTGCGGGCATGGCCTGGTGGGTCTTCTGGGCGTTTTTCCTGGGCTTCGCCGTCAAGGTCCCGATGTTCCCGTTCCACACCTGGCTGCCCGATGCGCACACTGAAGCGCCCACGGCCGGCTCCGTCATCCTGGCGAGCGTTCTGCTCAAGATGGGAACATACGGATTCCTGCGCTTCTCGCTGCCGCTGCTGCCCGATACCTCCAAGAACCCGACGGTGGTCAACATCATCGCCATCCTTTCCATCATCGGCATCGTCTACGGCGCGCTCGCCTGCCTGATGCAAAAGGATTGGAAAAAGCTAGTTGCGTATTCCTCGGTGAGCCATCTCGGTTTCTGCACGCTGGGCATTTTCGCGCTGAATCCGGCGGGCATTCAGGGTTCGATCATCCAGCAAATCAACCACGGCATCTCGACGGGCATGCTCTTCCTGATCGTCGGCATCGTTTACGAGCGCCGTCATACGCGCGAGATTGCGCAATACGGCGGCCTGCTGCGCGTTATGCCGGTGTTCACGATTGTGTTTCTGTTCGCCGCGCTCAGCTCCATGGGCATGCCGCCGCTCAACGGCTTCATCGGCGAGATCACGATCCTGCAAGGCGCGTATCAGATGTCGTTTAACTGGGCGTTCTGGGGCGCGGTCGGCATCGCGCTGGGCGCGGCTTACCTGATCTGGCTGTTCCAGCGCACCATGCTGGGCGATATTTCCGAAAAGAATCTGGGGCTGAAGGATCTCAACCCGCGCGAACTCGCCGTCTTTCTCCCACTCATCGCCTGGGCCCTCTGGATCGGCCTCTATCCGAACCCATACTTCCGCGTGCTGGAGCGGCCGACCGCGCAAATCGTCGAGCGCGTCCGGCCAGGATATTACGCCGAACACCATCTGCCAAACCCGCTGACGGAGACGATGGCGAAGCGCTAAGGCGGGAGGCCCGGTGCGACGAATGGCTCGTTTGATCCAAGGAACTAGTGCATCGTCCAAATAGTTCTTTATAATATAGACGATTTCTGGTACGCTGAGGTATGCCACGAACCGCTCCTGCAATTGCGCTGGACCCAGCCTCCCGGATGACCCTCAGTAATTTGGTACAAGCGCCATCTACACCGCAAGCCATGGCCCTGCGGAGTCGGATTGTGCTGGCCGCCGCCGCCG
>JASHOO010000601.1 GCA_030041035.1 Bryobacteraceae bacterium
CGGCGCTGTGCGATTCGGCGTCCTTGGCCATCTTCTCGACTTCGTCTTTCGACAGGCCGGAAGAAGAGGTGATGGTGATCTTCTGCTCGTTGTTGGTGGCGCGGTCTTTCGCCGTGACGTTCAGGATGCCGTTGGCATCGATGTCGAACGTCACTTCGATCTGCGGGATGCCGCGCGGCGCCGGAGGGATGCCCACCAGTTGGAACACACCGAGCAGGCGGTTGTCCTTGGCCATGGCACGCTCGCCCTGGAAGACTTTGATCTCTACCGAGGTCTGGCTATCGGCCGCGGTCGAGAACACTTCGCTCTTGCGGGTCGGGATGGTGGTGTTGCGGTCGATCAGCTTGGTGAACACGCCGCCAAGCGTCTCAATGCCCAGCGAAAGCGGGGTCACGTCGAGCAGCAGCACGTCCTTGACTTCGCCGCCCAGCACGCCGCCCTGCACGGCCGCGCCCACCGCCACCACTTCATCCGGGTTCACGCCTTTGTGAGGCTCTTTGCCGAACAGTTCACGGACCAGCGCCTGGATGCGCGGCATGCGGGTCTGGCCGCCGACGAGTACCACCTCATCGATCTGCTGCGGCGTGACGCCCGCATCGGCCAAAGCCTGTTTGCACGGGCCGACCGAGCGCTGGATGATGTCCTCCACCATCTGCTCGAAGCGCGAGCGCGTCAACTTCATGATGAGGTGCTTGGGGCCGGTGGCGTCGGCGGTGATGAACGGCAGGTTGATTTCGACCTCGAGAAGCGTCGAGAGCTCCATCTTGGCCTTCTCGGCGGCTTCCTTCAGGCGTTGCAGCGCCATCTGGTCGCGCGAGAGGTCGATACCCTGTTCTTTCTTGAATTCGGCGACGATCCAGTCAATGATGCGCTGGTCGATGTTGTCGCCGCCCAGGTGGGTGTCGCCGTTGGTAGATTTGACCTCGACCACGCCTTCGCCGACTTCGAGCACGGAGATATCGAACGTGCCGCCGCCGAAATCGTAGACGGCGATGGTTTCGTTCTTCTTCTTATCGAGCCCGTAGGCGAGCGCAGCGGCGGTGGGCTCATTGATGATGCGCATGACTTCAAGGCCCGCGATCCTGCCGGCGTCCTTGGTGGCCTGGCGCTGGGCGTCGTTGAAGTAGGCAGGCACGGTAATGACGGCCTGCGTGATCTTCTCACCCAGGTACGCTTCGGCGGCCTCCTTGAGCTTGGTGAGGATCATGGCCGAGATTTCGGGCGGGGAGTACTTTTTGCCGTTGATGTCGATGCGGGCGTCGCCGTTATCGCCGCGGACGACTTTATAGGGGACCATCTTCATTTCTTCGCTGACTTCCTCGTAGCGCCGCCCCATAAAGCGCTTGATGGAAAAGACAGTGTTTTCAGGGTTGGTAATGGCCTGGCGCTTGGCAACCTGGCCGACTAAACGCTCGCCGGTCTTGGTGAACCCCACGACCGAGGGCGTGGTTCTGGCACCCTCCTGGTTGGCGATGACGGTCGGTTGGCCGGCCTCCATGACGGCAACAACGGAGTTCGTGGTGCCGAGGTCGATGCCGATGATTTTGCCCATGTTAGGGAAGCCTCCTAAGAACAAGAGAATAGCGTTGCGGCAGAGTTGTTGGCGGCCGCTGAGTACAAGGTTATTATCAAACCTTAGTCATGCATTGTCAAGTATTCAGTAACTCCCTCTAAAATATACAGTTCTTCCCTCCACTAGCCGATAGAAGGGCGAGATTGCACGCATGGTGTACCGGGGCACTCGATTTTTGTTGATCTTACGGAACTTAGGGCTGGCTTTGGCCGTGGCGGGCGGGATGGCGGCACAGGATTCTCCGGCTCCTGAGGACGGTTCACCCGAGTCGGTGCTGTTTGAGCCGCTCCCGGCGGTGGAAGCGGCGACGTTGCGCACGCAGACGCTCGAAGATGCGCCGGCGAACGTGACGGTGATCTCGGCTGAAGAAATTCGCCAATACGGCTGGCGGACGCTGGGCGAAGTGCTGGCGGCGGTACGCGGATTTTACATGACCTACGATCGCGGCTATCAGTACGCGGGCGTGAGCGGCTTCTCACTGCCGGGCGATTATACGACGCGGATGCTGGTGATGATCAATGGGCACTACATGACGGACAACGTGTACAGCTCCAACGGGTTTTTCGGGCAGGATTTCGATCTGGACATGGACCTGGTGAAACGCATCGAGATCGTGCGGGGGGCGACATCGGCGCTGTACGGCAGCAATGGGGTACTGGCCACGATCAATATCGTGACCAAGTCGCCCATCGAGGCGAAAAGCCTGCGCGCCAGCACCGAGACCGGGAGTCTTGGGGAAAAGAAGCTGGAACTCTCTTCGGGAATGCAGCTTGGCGGAGGGGCCAACCTGATGGTTTCGGCTTCGGCGTTCAACAACGCCGGACAATCGCTCTACTTTCCGGGGGTGGGGTGGGCGAACCATGCCGATGGCGAGCGGGGCTATCACACCTATGCCAGCCTGGTGTGGCGCCACTGGACGTTTACGGGGCTGTTGGGTTCGCGCTTGAAGCAGGTGCCCACGGGATGGTTCGGCACGATTGTGGGCGATCCCGGCAACCACATTGTGGACTCACGGGGATTTTTCGAGGCGGCCTATGCGCGAGACCTTTCGGCCATCTGCAAGTTCCGATGGCGGATTTACTATGACCAATACCGGTACCGGGCACGCTACGACTACGCGCAGGACGAAGGCATCGCGGACTATCGGGACCTGACCAACGGCGATTGGGTGGGCTCGCAACTGGCGTACGATTTCGCGATTCCGCGCGTGGGAGTGCTGACGGTGGGGGGCGAAGTGAACGCCGACATACGGGCGCTGCAAGAGTATTACGAAGAGTCTCCGCAGCAGATTGGCATTCTGAGTGTGGATCATCCCGATGTCTCGTATGGAGTTTTTGCGCAACAGCAATGGCAGATGTCGCAAGCGTGGACGGGATATTTCGGGGTGCGCTTCGACGACTCGCGGCTGCACCCAGGGTTCGTTTCGCCGCGGGCGGCGCTGGTATACCGGGAGTCGCCGCGAACCACCTACAAGCTGCTCTACGGGAGGGCATTCCGGAATCCCAATGCCTACGAGAGTTATTACGACGACGGCATGACGGAAATCGGGAACCCCTCCTTGCGCCCGGAGCGGGCCCAGACTTACGAGGCCGTTGTAGAGCGCAAGCTCGGCGAACACTGGAAGGGCTTGGTGAACGCGTACTACTACCAGTTGGACAACCTGATTGAGGCAGTGGATACGCCGGGCGGATTCCTGCAATATCAAAACGGGGCGGACGGCCGCGCGGACGGCACGAGCGCGGAGCTGAGCGGAAAGCCGGCCAGCTGGGTGGAAACTACGGGCAGCGTGACCTTCGAACACGCCGGGCTCGAGAACCAACCCTGGATGGTCAACTCGCCGAGCTGGATCGCGAAATGGCGGGCCGCCGCGCCTGTGGCGCACCACAAGCTGTGGGCTGCGGCAGCTATGCAGTACCTGAGCACGCGGCGCACGGTGGGCGACGACATCGTGCCCTCGGTCTGGCTGACAGACCTGACGTTGACTACCAGCAAGCTCCATCCGGATTTTGACATTCAGTTCGGAGTTCGCAACCTGCTGAACCGGGTGTACTACGATCCGGCCGGCGTGGACCTGCCGGAACAGATGTTAGAGCAAGACGGGCGGTCCATCTTCCTGAAGCTGATTTTGCGGACACGGGAGTGAGGGTGCGAGAGCTGCAATCCAGCTTGGCTTTGTGGTGGCTGGTGATGAGTCCGATGTTTGCCGGTACGGATGGACGGCAGGGCTGCGAAGTGGCGGTGGTGGCTTCGGAAGCAGTCGAGGCGCACCGGGCCGCGATAGAAGGCATCCACGCGGCATTGGCGCCGTCATCCTGCGAAGTCCGGGTTGTGGACGTCGGCCAGGGAGGCGGCGATGGCGCAGGGAAGGCGCTGGGGGCGCCAGCCGTGCGCGTGATCATCGCGATCGGCTCCGACGCCACGCGCCTGGTGGAATCGGAACGGCTTGCGGTTCCGGCCGTTTACGCCATGGTCCTGCGCCGAAGACCGGAGTGGGACGGCAAGGGCGCCAAGGGCACGGTGATCATCCAGTTGGAGGTTTCACTGCCGGGCCTGGTAGCGCGCATGAAGGCGCTGTTTCCGGGCAAGACGCGCTTGGGGGTGATTTTGAATCCGCGATGGGGCGGCATGAACCGGGCCGAACTGGAGGCACAGGGGCAGGCGCTGGGTTTCGCCGTGCGAGTCGTGGAATGCGACGGGGCGGCAAACTTGGCGCCGGCGCTGGCCTCGCTGAGGAATCAGGTGGATTTTGTATGGTGCCTGCCGGATGGCACACTGTACAACAACGCCACGGTCAAGCCGCTGATCCTGGCCTCGCTGGAGTATCGTCTGCCGCTGATCGGGTTCTCGGAGAGCTTCGCGAGGGCAGGGGCGGCCATTGGGATATATCCCGATTTTCGCGATGTAGGGATGCAGGCGGGCGAAGCAGCACGGCAAATCCTGGAAGGGCAGATGGTGCCGGGGCCCGAAGGTCCGCGGCGATTGAAAATTGCGGTGAATCAAAGCGTGCTGCGGCTGTTGGGGTTGCGCTGCGCGGCGGCCGGCGCGGAGGGAGGGGAGGTCTCGATTCTCCCATGAAGCCGAAGCCGCGCCGGAGTCGTACGAGCCTGCTGAATCAGCTGCTGGCCGCGAATGTGGTGCTGATGGGGACCTCCCTCGCCTGCCTGGCCGGTTTCCTGACGGTGCAGCAGCGCTGGGTGTTGCAGAGCCAGTTGGAAGCGAGCGCCAGTCTGCTGGCGGAATCGCTGGCCAGCCAGAGCGAACTGGCCATGCTGGTGCGGAACCGCGTGGAACTGGAGAGGATCGCGACCACGGGGTTGGCGAGCGACGACGTGCTGTACGTCCGGATCTCGGATGGGGCGGGCACGCTGGTGCTGACGGCGGTCCGCCCCGGCTTTCCGCTCAGCGGGATACCGGACAAGCGGGTTCGGAGCGGCGCCGGAGTGGTGATTGCCGATGGTCCGGAGCCCTACGTGAAGTTCATCGACGTGGCCAAACCGGTGGCGGCGCACTCCGGGCCGGAGGTACTCGACTGGGAGGCGCCGCCGCGGGCATCGAGTCCGGGAGTGGTGCGGGTGGGATTTTCCATGGCCAGGCAACGGGTTCTGTTCATGCGTACCGTGGCCAATGGCCTCACGGTCGCGATTGTGGCGCTCATGCTGGTGCTTGCGGTCCATTACTTCCAGCTCCGCCGCATCCTGCGGCCGCTGCATGACCTGATCGGGTTCACGCGCCGCGTGGCGGCAGGAGACCTGAAGCAGCGGGCTCCGGTGGTCACCATCGACGAGGTTTCCGATCTCACCCTGGCTTTCAACCACATGGTGGAGGAACTCGAAGCCTCGCGCCAGGAACTGGTGCGCCTGGTGCAGGAGGCGCAGGAGGCGAACCGGCTGAAGAGCGAGTTTCTGGCGAATATGAGCCACGAGATCCGTACGCCTATGAACGGTGTTCTGGGGATGACGGAGCTGGTGCTGCAAACCGAACTGACGCCGGAGCAGAGGGATTATGCGGCTACCGTACAGGACTCTGCGAAGGCGTTGCTTGCCATCATCAATGATGTCCTGGACTTCTCGCGCATTGAGGCGGGGAAAATGGTTCTGGATCCGGTCACGTTCGCACCGCGCGAGGTTCTGGGACAGGCACTGCGAACGCTGGCTCTCCGGGCTGACCAGAAGGGGATCGAACTCATGTGCCGCGTCGAGCCGGACGTACCGCGCCTGCTGGTGGGGGATGCCACGCGATTGCGGCAGATCCTGTTGAACCTGCTAGGCAACGCGGTGAAGTTTACCGAGGCGGGCGAAGTGCTGGCATCGGCCTGTACCGAGCCGACACTGGACGATAGCATGGTGTTGCATTTTGCGGTTCGGGACACCGGAATCGGCATCGCACCGGCGCGGCAGCAGGCGATCTTCGAGGCGTTTACGCAGGCTGACGGCTCGACGACACGCAAATACGGCGGCACGGGACTGGGCCTGAGCATCTGCGCGCGGTTGGTTGGGCTGATGGGCGGGCGGATCTGGGTCGATAGCCGGCAGGGGGAGGGGAGCGCGTTTCACTTCACGATCCGAGCGGGACGGCCCGGGGAACCGGGGTGGGCTCCGGGCCACGGAAGCGAAGCTCGATTGGCCGGGCGGCGCGTGCTGATTGTGGACGACAACGCGACCTGCCGCGGCATCCTGGCCGGAACCTGTGGGAGCTGGGGTATGCAAGCCGACCTAGCGGAAGGCGGGCCGAGGGCGTTAGCGATGATGCGTGACGCGCACGCCAAAGGGAAGCCATACGAGTTCGTGCTGCTGGATGCGGAAATGCCGGAGACCGACGGGTTCGCCACGGCGGAGCAGGTCCGCGAGGACGCCGCACTCAGGGGCGTAACCCTGATCCTGATGCTGACTTCGTGCGATCTGCCGAACGACGCGGCCCGATGTCGGGCTCTCGGTGCCGCACATTACGTCGTCAAGCCAGTCATGGCCAGTGACTTACTAGACGCGATGCTGGCCACGCCGGGCCAGGAGGTGCAAAAGCCGGAACCGCGCGTGGCGGAAGCTCACTCGGGCCGCACCGATTTCCTGGCGGGGCGGCGGGTCCTTGTGGCCGAGGATCACCCCGTGAACCGCAAGCTAGTCACGCGACTGCTCGAGAAACGGTCGCTCGTGCCGGTGCTGGCCGGCGACGGAAACGAAGTGCTGCGCGCCCTCGAATCCGACACCTTTGACTTGATCCTGATGGATGTGCAGATGCCCGGGATGGATGGATTGCAGACAACCGCCGCGATTCGCAATCGCGAACAGGAGACCGGCCGGCGAGTCCCGATTCTGGCGATGACGGCCCACGCCATGGATCGCGACCGGCAGAGGTGCCTGGAAGCAGGCATGGACGCCTACGTTTCGAAGCCGGTCAGCCCTGAGGCGTTGTATCGCGCAATAGAGGATCTACTAGCCCCGGCAGAGAATGACCGCTGAAAGCAACCAGGGTCTCCAGAGCGCCTCGTCATGGAGTTCCGGCGGATGGCCGAGCAACTGAACTGCCTATTCGCGGCGTGATGGGACAAATTGGACGAGCCGTCCGGATGAGCCCACGGCCGCCACGGTTTTCGCGATGAAGCCGTAGAATGACGCCAGCAACAACCTCAACTTAAATGCGCGCCGTCGACGGATGGGACATGCGTCAGTGGCGCTGGCAAAGTCACTCTGAGCATCTCCCCCGGGAGCGGCCGGGGCCGGACAAACAAATGGCGAACAATCGGGCTTCAGATCCAACCATTCTCGCGGTTCTCCCAGTGGGCGAGGACCGCAGAGCACTCGAAGAAACGCTCGAAGGGGCGGGGTGCAGGCTGCAATTCGTCCGTAGCCTTCAGGAGGTTCAGGCTGCGCTCGGTGAGTGTGCGGTGGCGGTGGTGATCAGCGACACTGGCCTTCCGGGTGGGCATGGCTGGAAGGACGTGCTGGCCGTGTTGCAATCGTTGCCGTGCCCGCCGCCGCTCATTGTGGCCGATCGCTTGGCCGACGAACGCCTATGGGCTGAGGTGCTCAATCTCGGGGGTTACGACCTGTTGACCAAACCGCTCCAGCCGGCAGAGCTGCGGCACACGGTCCATATGGCCCGCCGCTGGGCAGGTGAGCTGGGGGAGCCGGCGGACGCCGCTCCAAAGGCACTGAAATCCGAGGCCGCGGGGCTATAAGCGCACGCGGAGCAAGATCCAGCGGGCGGTCAGAATACATCGGGCCGCGGAGGGAGTCCGTTTTCTTCATACTCGCGGTTTTCCAGGATGAGGACGGTGTCGTGGAATTCGTCAAACCAGTCTGCACGCTGCGCGGCGAGGGAATGTTCGGGCTGTCCGGGCATCAGATTGGGCTTCATATCGGCTCCGGAATTCATGGTACGCGGGACGAGCGGGATCTGCTAGCGGGCTAGGACCAAGCGGACCAGTGGACCGAATCGGACCGGCGGCCGGTGCAGGCGGGGCCATACGCAGCCTCGGCAAAAGGAATAAACTAGCGCACATGAAACCCATTCTGAACCGTCGCCAGCTTTTCCAGGCGGCTGCGGCGGCCGCGGCGCTAGGGGCGGCCATGCCTGCACAAAAGAAGATGCGGCTGGGTGTAATCACGGGCCTTTCCAAGGATCCTGATGCCACGATCAAGCGCGTGCACGACCTGGGATTTCCCACGTGCCAGCTGTCCATCGGCGCGTTTGATGACGAAACCGTGGCCAAGACGCGGGAGGCGCTGGCGAAATACGGTGTGGAGGCGACGTCGGCAGTGGCTACAGGTCCGCCTCCCGAGATCTATGACTTTTACCAAGGGCCGATGACCATCGGGCTGGTGCCGCGCCAGTATCGTGAGGCGCGAACGGAGCGCATCCAAAAGGTGTCGGATTTCGCGAAGAAGGTCGGGATCCCGGGCGTACAGACGCACTGCGGCTTCATTCCGGAAAATCCCAACGAGCCGCTCTATACGGAAGCAGTGACCGCCATTCGAAAGGTGGCGGAGTATTGCAAGCAGAACGGGCAGACGTTTCGCTGTGAGACAGGGCAGGAGACGCCGATCACGCTGGTCCGCGCCATCAAGGATGTAGGGCTGGACAACGTGGGCGTCAACTTCGACGTGGGCAACGTGATTCTTTACGGCAAGGCGAATCCCGTGGATGCGGCAGATCTGCTGGGGCCGTATATTATGGGAATTCACGCCAAGGATGGGCTCTATCCGACCAACCCCAAGCAACTGGGCAAGGAGGTTCCGATCGGGGAGGGCAAAGTGAACTTTCCCGCGCTCATAGAGAAGTTAAAGAAGATCGGCTACCAGAATCCTCTCACGATTGAGCGCGAGATCTCGGGACCCAAGCAGACTGAAGATATTCTGGCGTCGAAGGCGTATTTGGAAAAGCTGATTGGTTGAGGAGAAAACGGCAATGGATAAGGAAAATATCGGGCGGCGCGGATTCTTACAAGCCGCCATGGGCACGGCGGCATTCACGATGCTGAAACCGCAACTGGTGCGCGGAGCTGAGGCCAACTCTGCGGTGCGGGTGGGGCTGCTGGGCTGCGGCGGGCGCGGCACTACGCATACGGAAACGATCCTGAAGAACACCGACGCGCGGATCGTAGCGCTGGCGGACATGTTTCAGGACCGGCTGGACAAAGCGAAACAGCATGTCGATCAGATGTCGGCGGCAAAGGGGCACGCCGGAGTGGAGCAGACGTTTGTCGGGCCGAACGCCTATAAGGAAATTCTCGATTCGAAGGAAGTGGATGCGGTAGTGATCGCGACACCGCCGTATTTTCACGTGGAGCACCTGGCGGCCGCCGTGGCCGCTGGCAAGCATGTTTACTGCGAAAAGCCGGTGGCGATCGATGTTCCCGGCGCGAAGCGGGTGCTCGAGATCGGCAAGCAGGCGCAAGGGAAGGTGAGCTTGGATGTCGGCTTCCAGATCCGCATGGCGCCGCCGTTTGTGGAATTGCTAAAGCGCATTCACGCCGGAGCGCTGGGTGACATCGTATCGGGTGAGGCGTTTTACTATTGCCCGCGCATTGATTTCAGCTTCCCGGATGCGCCGGAGCCGGTGCGGCGCTTGCGCAACTGGCTGCAAGACCGCGTGCTGTCGGGCGACATCATCGTCGAGCAGAACATTCACGTCATTGATATCTGCAACTGGGTGTTGCAGGGGCATGCGGAGAAGGCCATCGGCCGCTACGGCAGGAAGGGTCGCGACTTCCCGGGCGACACCTGTGCCTCACACTTCGATGTGCTGTTTCAATATCCAAACGACGTGCACGTAAGCTTCAGCTCGGCGCAGTTCGGCAAAGTGCAGTTTGACGCGAATGAACGATTTCTGGGAACGCTGGGGTCATCGCAATCGCCCTACTCCGGCCCGCTGGGCATCTGGGGCGAGCAGCAATGGAGTTGGGGAGGAAGCGAAAAGACGGCCGGGGAAGGGCAGTTCTCGGCGAGCGGTTCGTTCTCGGACAATCTGGCGCAAGCCGATTCGGAGAAGCAGAAAGCGTTCATCAGCAGCATCACCAGCGGCAACCTCCACAACCAGGCGGCTCTGGGTGTGGAGTCGGCATTGACGGCGATGCTGGGCAGGCAAGCTGCGTATACGGGACGCGAGGTCACGTGGGACGAATTGCTGGCATCCAACGAGCACTGGGATGCAGGGATTGACCTAAACAAGATGGTTTAGGAGCTGCCATGTGGCACGGGGATTATCTGTTCCTGCTGCGCCATCTGGTGCTCAAGGACTTTCGCACGCGGTAC
Organism: Bryobacteraceae bacterium; assembly: GCA_030041035.1. Lineage (GTDB taxonomy): Bacteria > Acidobacteriota > Terriglobia > Bryobacterales > Bryobacteraceae > QHXW01. The sequence continues at coordinate 10,324 of JASHOO010000601.1, forward strand.
CGGAACATGTCGCTGGGTGTGCTGTGGTCGGTTGTCAATCCGCTCATTATGATGACGGTTTTGACGTTCGTATGGACCAGGATTGTTCCGGTCACGTCAGGGGCGAAATATCCGGTGGTGGTTTTATGCGGGTTGGTTCCGTTCAACTTTTTCAGCCTGGCGTGGGCGAACGGAACCACATCCATCATTGACAACGCGCAACTCATCAAACGGGTGCCGGTACCTCGGGATGTGATGCCGATCGCCAGCGTGCTGGGTAATGCGGTTCATCTGTGTGTGCAGGTAGTCCTGCTGCTCGTGATCGCGCTGGCGTTCGGGGCGGGAATCAATCGCCATTGGATATGGCTGCCCGTTCTATGGATCTGCGAGCTGGTTTTCGTGTGCGGCTGTTGCTTTCTTTGCGGCGCTCTGGACGTTTACGTGCGCGACATGCGCTACGTGGTCGAGTCGGCGACCATGGTGCTGTTCTGGCTGGTTCCCATTTTCTATCCGGTGAGCTGGATTCGCCCGCAATACGTAAGGATCTACCAGTTCAATCCGATTACGGCTCTGGTGATGGCGCTTCGCTACATCCTATTGGATGGCGTGGCGCCGCCTACGCATCTGCTTTTCCTGCTGATCATGGTTTCATTCGGCATGCTGGCGTTGGGATGGCTCGTATTTCGCCGGTTGAGCCGCCAGTTTTACAACTATCTGTGAACCGCCTCGCAATGGAAATATCGGCGATGGGCCGCATGTTACGATGGATTTTTGGCCCAAGAGCCGCTGACTTACCCTAATCTGTTGGCGCAACCTCCGCAGTCGAAAGATCCGGCGCCTGCCATCGCCATCAGCGCAACTTTCACCGCCGAGGCCATCGAGCCCACGCTGTCTTTCTGGCTGCGCGAGCTGAAGCTCGATTACCAGATCCGCTTCGCGCCGTACAACCAGGTTTTTCAGCAACTGCTCGACCCGGGCGGCCTCCTGGCCGGCAACCGGAACGGCTTCAATGTGATATTCGTGCGCTTTGAGGATTGGGCGCGCTTTCGCGATCAGGTCAGTGTTACGGAACTCGAAGAGCACGTGCAGCGATTCGTATCGGCGGTGCGCGCCGCGGCGAGCGTCGCCCCGATGCTGGTCTGCGTCTGCCCGGCGTCGCAGAAGTTTCTGAACGACCGCGATTGTGCCGGGTTTGTGTCGCGGGCGCAGGAGTTACTGCAAAAGGCCTTTGACGAATCGGGCACGGTGCATCTGGTGACCGCGGCCGAGGTGGAGCGACTGTATCCGGTGGCGAAATACGATGACCCGCACGCCGACGAACTGGGCCACGTGCCCTACACGCCGGAATTCTTCACGGCATTAGGCACCCTGCTTGCGCGCAAGCTCCACGCGGCGGTCGTCAGCCGCTACAAAGTGATTGCGCTCGATTGTGATGAGACACTTTGGGAAGGGGTTTGCGGCGAAGACGGGCCGCAGGGTGTGCGCCTGGATGATTTTCGCCGCGGGCTCCAGCGGTTCATGCTGGCGCAGCGCGAAGCGGGAATGCTATTGTGCCTGTGCAGCAAGAACAACCCGGAAGACGTGTTCGAGACATTTCACGCCCATCCGGAAATGCCGCTTGCACTCGAACACTTCGCTCGGTCGCGGCTGAACTGGGAGCCGAAGTCCGCGAACTTGCGGGAGTTGGCCGAAGAGCTGAACCTGTCGCTCGACAGCTTTATCCTGGTGGATAACAGCGCCGCGGAGTGCGCTGAAGTACAAGCCGACAGTCCCGAAGTACTGGCCATCGCTCTGCCCTCCGACGCGAGCGAATCAGTGAGTTTTCTCGATCATGTGTGGGCGTTCGACCGGTGGAAGACAACCGCCGAGGACCGCGGACGCGCCCAGATGTATGCGCAGGAAGCAGAGCGCGCGCGGGTGGGGCGGCAGGCGGCAAATCTCGAAGAGTTTCTCGCATCCCTGAATCTGAGCGTGAAAATTACGCCCATGAAGGAGGATCAGCTCCCGCGTGTTTCACAATTGACCCTACGCACCAACCAGATGAACTTCACTTCGGTGCGCCGGCGGGAGAATGAGATTCTAGGCTTGCTCGATTCTCAGGGCTACGAGTGCCTTACCGTCACGGTGGACGATCGCTTCGGCAGCTACGGGCTCACGGGTGTGATGCTATTTCGTGTGAGTGACGGTTCACTGGCCGTGGACACATTCCTGCTGAGCTGCCGCGCGCTGGGGCGCGGCGTGGAGCATCGCATGCTGGCCCGGTTGGGTGAAATCGCCGTGGAACGCG
>JASHOO010000602.1 GCA_030041035.1 Bryobacteraceae bacterium
CCTTTGCCACTTTGTCCGGCGGATCTTTTTTGAGCGCCGCCTCTGCGCGATCCGTCAGGTCCTCGATCATCTGGCTGGCGCGCTGCTTCCGCCACTCATCCATCAGTTGCGCGCGGGCTTCCTCAAACGTCTGCAGGTGCGGCTGCTGGTGATCCAGAACCTCAATGATGTGGTAGCCGAACTGCGTCTTCACCAGATCGCTGATCTGTTTCGGCTTCAGCGAGAACGTCGCATCTTCAAACGGCTTCACCGTCTGGCCACGCACCAGCCAGCCCAGATCGCCGCCCTTCGCCGCCGACCCGCTTCGACCGTCCGGTCCCCGGTCATCCGAATACTTCTTGGCCAGTTCGGCGAAATCCGCCCCCGCTCTCAACTGCTTCAATATATCTTCGGCCTTCGCCTTGACCTTGGCATCTTCCTCCGGGTTCTTACCGTCAGATTTCAGCAGAATATGCCGCGCCAGCACGCGCTCCGGATTGCGAAAGTTGTCTTTCTCGCTCTCGTACATCCGGTGCAGATCCGCTTCCGGAGGCAGCAGCAACTGCTCGATCTGTGCCTGGTTCAGGATCAGAATCGCCAGGCTCCGCTTCTCCGGTATCGGGAACTGCGCCACGTTCTTGTCGTAATACTGCTTCATCTCCTCCGGCGTCACCTTCACGTCCGATTTGAACTGCGCCGGCGAGATCTTCACATACGCTACCTGGATCTTGTCGTTGCGCCGGTGGTATTCCTGCTCAATCTCCTCCGGCGTTACCAGCGTGCCTTCCAGCACAATGTCCGAAAGACGCGTGACCAGAATGCGGTTGGCCATGTCGGCTTCAAACTCCGGAATAGTCATGTTCTGCTGTCCAACGAACGCTGCGTAGGCATCGCGGCCCACGAACTGGCCGTCGGGAAACAGGCCCGGTATCGCCGTGCGGATCGTGTTCGAGATCTCCTCGTCGGTCACCTGGAGCCCCAGCCGATGCGCCTCGTATATCAAGGCATGGTAGGTCACCAGATCCTCGATGTCCTGCGGCAGATACAGCGATACCATGTCCGTCGGCATCCTCCGTGACCGGATATCATCCTGAATCTTGAGCTGCACCTCGTGCGTCGTGATCTTGTCATTCCCCACCTCGGCAATGACCGAGTCCGGCCCCCGGTCCGTGTTCCCGTAGCTCGGAATCAGGTAGGTCACCATCGACGCCGCCACCACCAATAGAATGGCGGTCAGCATGATTCGAATCAGCCGGTCGCGGCTGCGAAACAGATTAAACATACACACCCCTCAACCCGGAAGGTGAAACGCGAATGTCAAACGGCAAAAGGAACTCCCAGGCTGGAAAATCCATTATATCAACCGCCCTGCCGCCCTCAAGTTTCAGTCTCATTTCCCCATCGCGCACTCGGCGTGCACCGCGCGCACCGCCGCCTCCAGACCTTCCCGCCGCACTACAATCGCGATGGTCAGCTCGCTCGATCCCTGCGCGATCGCAATAATATTGATCCGCTCGCGCGAGATCGCCGTGAAGATCCGCCCCGCCAGCCCCGGTGTGCCCTGCATCCCTTCGCCCACCACCGCCAGCAAGCCCACTTGTTCATCCACGTCAATCGGCCGCAAATACCCGTGCGCCAGTTCCAGCGCCAGAGCCGATTCCATCGCCTCCACCGCCCGTTCTTTCTCTTCGCTGCGCACCAGAAAACAGAAACTCTGCCGGTAGCTCGAGCTCGATAGTGACAGCACCTCCACATTCGCCCGCGCCAGCGCGCCCAACGCCCGCGCCATCACGTGCGTGCCGTTCAGCGTAGCCTGTGCCGGCTCGAGCGACACCATCGCCACCTTCCCCAGCGACGTCACCGCCCGCGCCCCGTTCGAAGACCGGATGCGCGAAACAATCTTCGTCCCCGGCTTCTCAGGCGCGAAGCTGTTCTTGCTCCACACCGGAATCCTACGCTCCACCAGCGGCGCCAGCGTCCGCGGATGCAGCACCTTGGCCCCGTTATACGCCAGCTCCGCCGCCTCGCGGTACGTCACTTCCTCCAGCACACGCGCCTCCGGCACCAGCCGCGGATCCGCCGTCATGATGCCGTCCACATCCGTCCAAATCCACAGCTCGCGCGCCCCCAGCGCCGCCGCCAGAATGGACGCCGAAAAATCCGAGCCCCCGCGCCCCAGCGTCGTCGGCCGACCGTCCGCCGTCGCTCCATTGAAACCCGTCACCACCGGCAGCACGCCCGCGCGAATCAGAGGCGCGATCAGCTTCCGCGCCCGCGCCGTCGTCTGCTCCATCAGCGGCGAAGCGCTCCCGAACACCGCATCGGTCACGATCACCTCCGCCGCATTCACTGCCTCCGCCTTCGTCCCCTGCGCATTCAGATACGCGGCAATTATGAGCGCCGAGAGCCGCTCGCCAATCGCAATCGCTTCGTCCACCGAGCGCGGCGGCCGGTCCTCCAGCATCAGCATCCCGTGCGTGATGCGATCGAATTCCCCCACCAGCTCGCGGATCCCCCCCAGCACCGGCTTCCGCTTCGCCGCCGGCAGCAGTTCCTCGCACGCCTGCACATGCCGCTCTTCGAGCTTGCGCAGATTCGACTTCCGCCCCGCGTCATCGCCTCCCTCGGCATGCTTGGTCGTCTCGATCAGAAGGTCCGTGACGCCCGACATCGCCGACACCACGATCACCACCGGCCGCTTGCGCTTCTGTGCGGCCGAAAGCGTCGCCGCCGTGCGCATCCGTTCGGCGCTGCCTACGCTCGTGCCGCCGAATTTCATCACCAGTAAATCCTTCAACGAAACTCCTTCCCGTTCGTGATGCGCGCCCGCACCAGTTTCAAAATCGCTTCTTCAACTTCCTCAACCGACAGCCCCGTCGAATCCAGGTACACCGCATCCGGCGCCTGCGTCAGCGGCGATTCCGCACGCTCCCGGTCCCGCTCATCGCGCTCGCGCATCTGCCGCGCGATCGCATCGTGGTCGCCATTCACTTCCGCCGCACGCCGCCGCGCCCGCTCCCCCGACTCCGCATCCAGAAAAATCTTCACGTCCGCCTGCGGAAACACCACCGACCCGATGTCCCGCCCTTCCATCACCACATTCCGGGCTGCCCCGATCACCCTCTGCTTCTCCACCAGCGCCCGCCGCACCCCCGCGATCGTCGCCACCTGCGAGGCCGCTCGGGAAACCTCCGGCGCTCGAATGGCATCGCTGACATCCTCGCCGTTCAGCACCACGCCGTCCCCTTCGAGGGTAATCGCCGCCGCCAGCGCCAGTTGCTCCATGCGATGCGCGTCCGCCGGATCGAGCTTCTCGCGCAGCGCCCACAGCGCCACCGCCCTGTACATCGCGCCGCTATCAATATAGGTGAACCCCAACCGCCCCGCCACCCGCCGCGCAATCGTGCTCTTCCCAGCCCCCGCCGGCCCGTCAATCGCAATCACAATCGCCATGAATGTTTCCTCCGTAGAATAACAAGAGGCGCTCGGACTTACCGCGGGGGCGAGGCATGCCTCGCCCTGCTGGAATCGTGCGTTGATCGAACCAGTCTCAAGCCGGGGGCTGTCTACAGAAGGATCACCTTGACACTGCTCGATTCGTAATGCCGCCCTCCCTTTGCCCCCCAATGCTATAACTAAAAGCGGCGCCTCGTATCTCCATGTGCCCCAACCTTTTGCCCTCGGAAAATGAATTTTTTCAAAACAAACCCATTCCCATTTCCGGACACTTCCGATGACCACGCCTGCCTTCGACCGCCTGGTCTCCCGCGCCGTTGCCACAATCCCCGGCCGCTTCCGCCGCCGCATCGCCAACCTGGCGTTTATCGTCGAAGCCGAACCCTCCCCCCTCGAGCTCCGCACCGCCGGTGTCCGTCCCGGCGGAACTCTGCTCGGCCTCTATCGCGGCCGCCCGCTCACCGCCCGCAGCGTCTTCGATGGCTTCGTCATGCCCGATCAGATCGTCATCTTCCAGGGCCCCCATGAGCGCCTCGCCCGCAGCCCCGAGCATCTCGAAAAACTCGTGCAGGAGACCGTCTGGCACGAAGTCGCCCACTACTTCGGCATGGATGAAGCCCGCGTGCGTCGTGCCGAGCGCCGCCGCAAAACATAACCCTCCGCCCATGACGACCCGGCTGACGAGATCATTGCCGCCACAGACCCGTCGGCGCCTGGTATAGAATCAGACTAGTGGATCTGGAAAGGACATTATGGATCAGGATTCCGGAGGCTCGCGGCGCAGGTTCCTGCAGGCCGCGGCCGGTTTGAGCGGGGCGCTGGCGCTCGAAGGCCGGGCGGCCCAGCAGGATGTTTCCACCTCGAAACTCCCCACCGTCAAGTTCGGATCGAGCCAGATCACGCGGCTGATCATTGGCTCGAATCCCTTCTACGGCTACTCGCACTTCAACCGCATCTTCGATGCGCAGATGCGCGAGTTCTACACACAGGACAAGAAACTGGAGGTCCTGAAAAGCGCCGAGCGCCACGGCATCGGCACCTGGCAGTTGCACTATAACGACCAGCCGCTGGCCGATTACCTCCGGTACCGCGGAGAAGGCGGCAACATGAACATCGTGCTGCTCGCCGACTTCGAGTTGATGAAGAACCCCAAAATCCTGCCCGACGTGGTGGCGAAGATGAACCCGCTCGGCGTGGGACATCACGGCAACCGCACCGACGATCGCTTCCGTACCGGTGAAAAGGGGAAGGTCAGGGAGTTCTGCAAGATGGTCCGCGACACCGGCGTGATGGTGGGCGTCTCCGCGCACAACCCCGCGGTCATCGACGTCATCGAGAGCGAAGACTGGGATGTCGACTACTATCAAACCTGCCTCTACCGTGTCTCGCGCACGCCGGAAGAAGCGCGCGCAGAGTTTGGCGAGTCGCCGGTCGGCGAAACCTACATGGAAAAGGACCCGGAGCGCATGTGCCGCATGATCCGCGCCACGCGCAAACCGTGCCTGGCCTTCAAGGTGTTCGGCGCCGGGCGCCGCATCGACTCCGCCGAGGAGAGAGAGCGCGCCGTTCGCTTCGCGTTATCGAACATCAAGCCCACCGACGCAATCATCATCGGCTTCTATCCGCGCTACAGCGACCAGATCCAGGAGAACACCGAACTGGTCCGCCGCATTCTGAGCGCCTGATCCCGGCTAATTCGCCGGCTTCAGTCCT
>JASHOO010000603.1 GCA_030041035.1 Bryobacteraceae bacterium
CAGGTTGTAAGCCGCCGCCTGCACCCCGTGATTGCCGTCGCCCGCCGAAAAAACCTCGTTGACCACCCGGATCGACGCCGACGCTCCGATCTTGGGATTGCGAAATCGCGCCTCGATGGGCAGGTTGTTCTCAATCTCCTGCATGTGGTCGGCAAAAAACTTGAGCTTCGCGGTTTCCTGTTCGTCGCGCAGTGTCACGTACGCTTCAAACGCCGCCTTGTAGCCGAATATCTCGTCGTTGTACGTCTCATACGGTCCGATGGTCACATCGATCGGCGCATCCAGATCCATCCACGCCAGATCACTTGCATAGTAGTCGTTCGAAAGAAACGCGTCGGCGCGCAGGGTGAGGAACCGTTTCAAGGTTTCGTTCTCCGTCGCCGCCGCTGCCTCCCGTAAGAGGTTCGCCGCGCGCTCCAGGTCTTTCCGGTAAGCCCGGCTGTACGGCACCGAGACCAGGTGCCCGCCCGAATCCCGTTCGATCGCCGTGAAAAATCCCTTGGCGTCGTCGTTCGCCCACTTCTCGAACTCCTCTTTGGTCATATCCGGCGGATAGAAGTTCACACCCGGCAGCTTGCGCGGCGGAACGCCCGGCAGAAAAGCCGCGTGCTCATCCAGATCCGACCACGGCCCCTTGTTGATGAGGAAATAGTGCAGCCGAGCCTTCCCCAGGGCCGTTTGGTCTTTCTCCAGCTCGCCGAGCAGCTTGTGGTTGCCGCTCCACAACTGCGTCAGAAAGATATCGTCGATCATCCGCGACGCCTCAATGAGTTTGACCAGCGCTTTCCGGTCGCCCGCTGAAAGCGATGACGTATCCACGCGCAGCTCGGTGGGCGCGAAACGCGCCGTCATACGGTTCAACTCGGGGAGGTTCGGGATTTTGGGTTCCGAACCCGCGCCGGCCACCGCCAGCATCAGGGGGAGCATCTTTTTCATCATTTCATGACCGCCGTTCACACGCCGCCCACAATTTTAACTCCTTCCGGCTCAATAGAATCCAAATGCCGCAGGCGGGGCGCGCGGTTCTTCTGCCCTTAGCATGAAGGCGAACATGGATCCGAACGTTACCATGCAAGAACCGGGGGGCCGGCAGGAACTGGAGCGGGAGCTTCGCAAGGAGCAGAAGCTGGAAATGATGGGTGCGCTGGCGGGCTTCATCGCCCACGACCTCAATAACGAGCTGACGGTGATTCTGGGCAACGTCGGCCTCGCGCTCGATTCCGTCGATGAGGATCACCCGCTGCACGAGGGGCTGATCGAGGCCCAGCGTGCCTGCCACCGCTGCGTAGATATGACGCACGCGCTGCTCAGTCTGGGCCAGGGCGTGAAACCGGAAATTAAGCCGGTCGAGCTGGATCAACTGCTGAAGGCGACCGAGCGCATCCTGCGCAAGGTGCTTCCCAGCACCGTTCCCACCAAGTTCGCCAAACATACGCACTTGCCGGCGATCATGGCCGATGCCACACAGATTCAGCAGGTCATCATGAATCTGGCGGCCAACGCCAGCCGCTCCATGCCGGAGGAGAGTTTGCTGGAAGTGCAGGCCAAGAACGGGCCGAAATTCGTGACCATCTCGATATCGGTATCCAGCGTGGGGCGCTTGCCGGAAACCGGCAAGCGGATGTTTGTGCCGTTGTCGGCCTCGAAAGCGAATCGGGAGGAGAGCACGTTCGGGCTGGGGCGGGATATCGAAATCGTGCGCGCACACGGGGGAACCATCGACATGGCGCGCGACGAAACTTCGGTGACGTTCCGCGTCTCGCTGCCGTCCACCGTGCGGCCGGAACAGACCAGAGGGAGGATGAAGACGCTGGTGGAGGGATCGGCTGGCGTGTTGATTGCTGACGACGAAGGGCCGGTGCGGCGCGCGGCGGTGCAAATCCTGTTGCGCAAAGGCTATAACGTCATGGAAGCCAGCGACGGCGAGGAAGCGGTGCGCGTTTTTCAGGAAAACGCCGACGCGATCGACTTGGTTTTTCTGGACATGACGATGCCGGGGCTGTCGGGGTTGGAAGCGCTGGAACAGATGCGGGAGATCCGGCCGAAAATCAAGGCGCTGGTGGCGAGCGGCTATCCGCAGGACACGGCCACGGCGGAGTTTCTCGCCAAGCCTTACTCGCCGCTGGATTTAGTGCGGCGGATCCAGGATGTACTGAACAGTAACGATGAACCGGCGAGCGCATAATGAAATGAGTGCGCATTCTGGGCATCGAATCCTCGTGTGATGAGACGGCCGCCGCGGTAGTCGAAGACGGCGTCTCGATCCTTTCCTCAGTTGTCGCTTCACAGCTAGCCACACACGCGCGCTACGGCGGCGTAGTGCCGGAGCTGGCGTCGCGAGAGCACCTGCGCGCCATCGTGCCGGTGGTGCGGCTGGCGCTGGCGGAAGCGAAAAGCAGCTACTCCGACCTTTCCGCAATTGCCGCTACCATCGGCCCAGGATTAGTGGGATCGCTGCTGGTGGGCCTCACCTTCGCTAAATCGCTTTCCTTTGCGCGCGGGATTCCTCTTATCGGTGTGAATCATATTGAAGGTCATATCCATGCGGCGATTCTGGATGCGGAGCTGGAATTTCCGGCGGTGGCGTTGATTGTCAGCGGGGGACATACACACCTTTTCGAAGTGAATCCGGGATTCTCCTACCAACTGATGGGGAAGACGCGGGATGATGCGGCGGGGGAGGCGTTCGACAAAGTTGCGAAGCTGCTGGGGTTCGGGTATCCGGGCGGGCCGGTGATCGACCAACTTGCGCCCTACGGAAATCCGCGGGCGGTGAAGTTCACGCTCGCCAAGATGAAAGGGAATACGCTCGATTTCAGCTTCAGCGGGCTGAAAACGGCGGTGCTGCGGTGGACCGAGGCGCGGGATCTGGGTGGCGAGATCCAGACGCGAAAGGATCTGCTGGCGGCGCAAGCCCAGCCCACGGTGGAGGAGTGGTTACGGGTGACACCGCGGGCGACGCTGGATGTGCTGGCGTCGTTTCAACGGACGGTGATCGAGGAGCTGCTGCGGCGGGCGGTGGCGGCTGCGGACGCGTGCGGCGCACGGGCGCTCATTATTTCGGGCGGGGTGGCTTGCAACTCAGGGCTGCGGGCGGCGACCGAGGAACTCCACCTTCCTTATCCGGTTTACTTTCCCTCCAAAACTTTATCCACAGATAATGCGGCGATGATCGCAGCGGCGGCTTTTCCGAAACTGAAGCGGGGCGAGTTTACGGAATTGAACGTGGCGGCGTCGGCGAATTTGACGCTGGCGTAATCGGGGGCCGCAATCAGCGCTGATAGCTGCCGATGAGGTCGCCGGTAGCGAGAATGTGACCGTCGATGGCGTTCAGAACCTGGTCCATGGCTGCGCCGGCGGGCAAGGTCAATTTCGCATCGAGCGCGTAGAGCGTGAAGAGGTAGCGATGCCGTGCCTTCAGGCGCGGGCATGGGCCTCCGTAGCCGATCCTATCGAAGTCATTCATCCCCTGTAGCGACGAATCGGGCAGTTGTTTCTGAGGTGGTATTCCCGCGGGCAACTGGCGTGTGCCGGGAGGGATGTTGTAGAGCACCCAGTGTGTGAAGGGGCCGACCACGGAGATCAGGAGGGTGTCCTGGTCCAGTGCGATCAGGGCGAACGCCTGGGTGCGCGGGGGCGGCGATTGCCAGGACAGCTGGGGGGAGACGTCGGGGCCGTCGCAGGTGCACTTGCGGGCAATGACGCCGCCGGAAAAGCTGGAGCTGGTGAGTGTCAGGGACGGGCTGATTTTCTGACGGAGGCTGGAGTGGCTGCAGCCGATGGCGTAAACAGAAGCCAGCAGGAGATATGCGAGGACCGGCGAGCGGCGGCGGAAAGCCCTCGTGTCCGCACCCATGACGCTATTAGAGCATGGCTTGCAATTCTGATCGGACGGGCGCATAATTCCCCTAAAGGATTTATGGGAGAAGACAAAGAACGAGCTACTGGTGTGTTACAGGGCACGCTGGACATGCTGGTGCTGAAGGCGCTGGCGCGGGGGCCGCTGCATGGATATGACGTGGCGGAGTACATCCTGAAGTGGTCGGGGGATGTGCTGCGGGTGGAGGAGGGGGCGCTGTATCCGGCGCTGCACCGGTTGGAGCTGCGGGGCCTGCTGGCGGGCGAGTGGGGGGTATCAACGAACAACCGGCGGGCGAAGTTTTACCGGCTGACGGCGGCGGGGCGGAAGGAATTGGCGGCGGAATCGGCGGAGTGGGCGCGGTTGAGCGGCGCGGTGGCGCGAGTGATGGAGGCGTGAGGTACAGATTACAAGGCGAAAGGCCGCAGGTACCCGCAAAAGGCGCGTGACCCTGCGCTATAGGTGAGTGTATGTTCGAGTTTCTTCAGAGGATCAAGCAAGTCTTTCGGCGGAGACAATTGGAGCGGGATCTCGAAGATGAGCTGGCGTTTCACCTGGCGATGCGGGGCGAGGGGGCGCGGCGGCGGTTTGGGAATGTCGCGCTCATCAAAGAAGATTTGAGGGACCTGTGGACGTTCCGCGCAGTAGAGAATTTCTGGCGAGACATGCGGTATGCGGGGCGAATGCTGCGGCGGTCGCCGGGGTTCACGCTGGTGGCGGTGCTGTCGCTGGCGATTGGGATTGGCGGGAACACGGCGATATTCAGCGTGGTGGATGCGATTCTTTTGCGATCGCTGCCGGTGAAGGATCCGGGGCAGTTGCGGGTGGTGCTGTGGACGGGGCAGAAAGGCGGGCCCACGAGTTTCGCCCAGGCGTATCACACATCGGGAAGTTCGGGCGAGCCAGTAAACAGCTCTTTTCCATACCCGACATTTCAGCAATTTGCTACTCAAGTGCCGCAGTTTTCGGATCTGATGGGATTCGTAGGAACCGGGGTGACGGTGAACGCGGGCCCTGCGACACATCAAGCGAGTGTCGCATTGGTGAGCGGAAATTTTTTCACTGGCCTTGGCGTAACCGCGCTTGCGGGGCGAATCGTGCTACCGGGCGATGACCGCGACACCGCGGCGCCGGTGGCGATGGTCAGCTATCGCTATTGGGAACGGCACCTGGGCATGGAGCCGGAGATCATGGGGAAAGTCATTATTGCCAATGGCAGGCCGGTGACAATAGCCGGTGTCTTGCCGGCGGCCTTTATGGGAGTTGCGTCAGGGTACCCGCCGGATTTGTATCTGCCGCTGGCTCAGGTCGGAATCGTCGGTAGGAGGTACCTGGACCCGCAGGACCCGGATACAGCGTGGGTCCAGATCATCGGACGATTGCGTCCAGGGGCGAGTGAGCAGGCTGCCATAGCGAGGCTGGGGTCAGTGATGCAGAGGGATGGCGGGAAGGACCGTGAAACTACGGGAAAACCGTGGAGGCCGGTGCTGGAGGATGGGGCGCGAGGCATTAAGCTATTACGCGATGAGTCGGTCCCCACGCTCGTGATATTGAGCAGTGTTGTCGGGCTTGTTTTGCTGATCGCGTGCGCGAATTTGGCGAATCTGCTGCTCGCACGGGGCGTATCGCGACGAAGGGAGATCGCAGTACGGCTATCCATCGGTGCGGGGCGATGGCGGCTTGTGCGGCAGCTTTTGACGGAGAGTCTGGTTTTGGCGGTTTTGGGCGGCGGGATTGGGCTGGCGGCCGCGCATCCGCTCACCCGGTTGGTTCTCAAGCTATCGGATGACGGAAGACTGTCACTCGTGGATGCCCGCCTGGACGTACGGGCTCTACTTTTCACGGGTGCGGCGGCGCTGTTCACTGCGCTTCTGTTCGGCCTGATGCCGGCGCTGCGTGCGACGAAGATGGATCTGACTCCTGCGCTCAAGGATGGAAATGTCGGATCACTGGGGTCGCGATTGGGTGTGAGCCGGATGCTGATTGCGGGGCAGGTTGCTCTGTCGCTGGTTTTGCTGGCAGGCGCGGGATTGTTCGTGCGGACGCTGATGAATCTATCGAGCGTCGATCCGGGGTTTCAGGTGCAGCGGTTGCTGTTATTCCAGGTGGACGGTTCGCAGAGCGGCTATAAAGGCGAGAAGCTCCTCGATTTTTACGAGAGAATTCGGGAGAAGGTGGCGGCCATTCCGGGAGTCAAGTCGGCGACATTGTCAGACGTACCGCTTTTACAGGGGTCGGAGAGCGACGTTTCTGTCAGGATTCCCGGCTACAAATCGAAAAACGGCAGGCTGCCCTCCCCGCATGTGCTTCGGGTGGGCGATCACTTTTTGGCGACGATGGGGATCCCGCTGCTGGCCGGAAGAGACCTGGATAAGCGCGACGTAGACCAGGCGTTGCGGGTTGCTGTCGTTAACGAGAGATTTGCCCGGGATTACCTTGGGGGTGAGAATCCGCTCGGACGTTTTTTCTATTACAACAACACTGATGCTCCGCGGCCGGAGGATCGCGTGGAGATTGTGGGCGTCTCGAAAGACGCGAAGTATGAAGGACTCAGGAATGAGATTCCGCCGACCGTGTACCTCTCGTATTTGCAGAAGGCCGACTGGTACGGCGGCATGACCTTCGAACTGCGCACGGCGCTTCCGCCAATGGCGATTGCGGGAGCGGTGCAGAGGGCGGTCGCGTCGCTTGACCGGAATGTTCCGGTGGCGTCGATGCGGACGCAGGAGGAGCAGATTCGCGAGACGCTGGGAACGGAACGGATGTTCGCGGGGGTGGTGAGCTCGTTCGGCGTGATCGCGGCGCTGCTGGCGGCGATTGGGTTGTATGGCGTGATGGCGTATGCGGTGACGCGGCGGACGGGTGAGATCGGGATCCGGCTGGCGCTGGGGGCGGCGAGCGGGGATGTCGAGTGGATGGTGCTGCGGGAGAGCTTGTGGATGGTGGGGGCGGG
>JASHOO010000074.1 GCA_030041035.1 Bryobacteraceae bacterium
CGATCATGTGCATGGGCGTGGCGACGGCAAACAGCATTCTTGTAATTGCTTTCGCGCGGGAACGCCTGTCACAACATTCCGATGCCGTTCAGGCAGCAATCGAGGCAGGTTACACACGTTTTCGTCCGGTGCTGATGACTGCGCTGGCGATGATCATCGGCATGATTCCGATGGCGCTTGGGCTGGGAGACGGGGGCGAACAGAACGCACCGCTCGGCCGCGCCGTCATCGGCGGTCTGATGTGCGCAACGGTGGCGACGCTGGTGTTTGTGCCATCCGTTTTTGCGATTGTCCACGGGTCAAAGAAGGGCGAAGATTCGCCTGTTGCGGAAGAGGCCTCGCTCCAGGGGAGGGAATCATGATAACAATGCAGGAAACCACAAAGCCTGAGACACAGCGGCGCGCGTCACGGGCGCGGCTGCTCGTCCCGGCCATCTTAGTTCTGGCCGCCGCCGGCGCACTGGGATACGGAATCCGCAGCGGCATCGAGGAGCGCTTGACCACAGGCAAAGAGCTGGCGCGTGCGACCGACGGAGCCGCAACGCCGGTCGTCAATGTTACGCATCCGGCGTCCGTAGCGCCGCTACAGGAGATCGTGCTGCCCGGAAACACGCAGGCGTTCACCGATTCCCCCATCTATGCGCGGACGAACGGTTATCTGACCCACTGGTATTTCGACATCGGCGCGCGAGTGAAAAAGGGTGATCTGCTGGCTGATATCGAGACGCCCGAAATCGATCAGCAGCTACAGCAGGCACAGGCGCAGCTCGAAACGGCCCAGGCTAATTTCGCGTTGGCGAAGACGACGTCAGACCGCTGGCAGTTCCTGCTGAAGAGCAATTCCGTGTCGAAGCAGGAAACCGATCAGGCCGTTGCCAATCAGGTTGCACAGAAAGCCGTGGTCGATTCCAATTCCGCTAACGTACGGCGCCTTGTGCAACTGCAGTCGTTCGAAAAGGTGTACGCGCCGTTCGACGGAGTACTCACGGCGCGAAGCACCGATATCGGGGCGCTGATCGACGCGGGTTCCTCTACCCAAAGCAGAGAGCTGTTCCATTTGGCTGCGATTTCGACCTTGCGCGTTTTCGTGCCGGTCCCCGAAGTTTACTCGAATGCCGCGCGGCCCGGAGCGGCGGCGACTCTTACGCTAGACGAATATCCGGGACGCGTGTTTCGCGGCACGCTGGTTCGCGATTCGCGCGCAATCGATCCGGCGTCGCGTACGCTTCTGGTGGAAGTGGATGTGGCGAATCCCGACGGCCTGCTCTTGCCGGGCGCCTATGTTTCGGTTCACCTGAAGCTGCCGAGGACGATTCGATCCGTGACCATCCCTTCCAGCACTCTGCTATTCCGGCGGGAGGGTCTGCGCGTCGGCGTGGTGCGCGACAGCCGCGCCAATCTGGTTCCGGTTACGATCGGCCGCGATTACGGAGCCAACGTCGAGATCTTGTCCGGACTCCGGCCGGCGGATTCGATCATCCTCGATCCTTCGGATTCGCTGGAGAACGGGTCGCCGGTTCGCGTACAGCAGGGAGGTGTGCGATGAGGTTTGCCACGAGGTTCTCAGGGGCGCTCGCTCCTGCTCTTGCGCTGGTGATCTCCGCCTGCACAGTTGGTCCGAAGTATGCGCGGCCTGTCGCTCCCGTGTCTTCCGTGTTTAAGGAAGCGCCCCCCGACAGCTTCAAGGAAACGAAGGACTGGAAGCTTGCTCAGCCCGGCGCACCGTCCCTTCCGCCGAAGTGGTGGGAGGTGTTCGGCGATGCGCAGCTGACTGCGCTTGAAGAACAGGCGGCCGCCGGCAACCAGGACCTGAAGATTGCTGAAGCGCGTTTCCGTGAGGCTCGCGCCATGATACGCTTCAACCGCGCCTCGGAGTTTCCGACAATCTCGACAAATCCCAGCGTTGCTTCGATCCGCAATTCGCAGAATCAACCCTACTTTCCGCTGCGGACCAGCACGACCGGCGAGTTCACTCTGCCCTTCGATCTCTCGTATGAAGTGGACTTCTGGGGGCGTGTACGCCGCACCGTGAACGCCGCGCGTGAAGAAGCGCAGGCGACGTCCGCCGACCTCGCAACCGCAACATTGACCATTCAGGCCGAACTTGCGTACGACTACTTCGAACTGCGCTCCGCCGACGAGCAAAAGCGGTTGCTGATAGACACAGTCAAGGCGTACAACGATGCGCTCACACTTACGGAAAACCGCTTCGAGGGCGGGGCCTCACCAAAGTCCGATGTGGCGCAGGCACAGACGCAACTGAATACTACCACCGCGCAGGAAACCGATATCGATGTGGAGCGCGCTCAGTACGAGCATGCAATTGCGGTGCTGCTCGGCAAACCGCCCGCGGAATTCAACCTGGCGGCCGAGCCGGTGCATGAAGCGCCTCCGGCCATTCCGGTTGGATTGCCGTCACAGCTGCTCGAACGCAGGCCGGATATTGCCGCCGCGGAAAGGCGCATCCAGGAAGCGAACGAGCAGATCGGAATCGCGCGCGCCGCATTCTTCCCCACCGTCGTGCTGAGCGCGACCGGCGGATTCGAGGGCTCGTCGATTCTCAACTGGCTGAACTGGCCGAGCCGCTTCTGGGCCGTGGGACCGTCGCTAGCGGAAACTCTGTTTGACGCGGGCCGCCGGCGCGCCGGCTCCGATGTTGCGATTGCCGGTTACGATGCCGCAGTGGCGACCTATCGGCAAACCGCGTTGACTGCGTTTCAGCAGGTGGAAGATAACCTGGCTGCGCTGCGGGTTCTGGAAAACGAAGAAAAGCAGCAGCGCGGCGCCGTTGCCTCTGCCGAGGAATCGCTGCAGCTTTTTACCAACCGATATCAAGGTGGCGTCGACAACTATCTTCAGGTCATCACGGCGCAGACGACCGCGCTGACGAACGAGCGTTACGAGATCGATATCCAGCGCAGGCGTCTGGACGCGAGCGTGTTGCTGATTAAAGCCCTCGGCGGAGGCTGGTACATCAACAGCATGCCGACTCTGCCTTCGCTGAAGAAGGGTTAGGAAGTTATTCGTGGTAAGTCGTGCCGGCTCGGAACAGGAGAGATAGACATGAAACCCGGGAAAGCAGTTGCGCTCATTCTGTTGGCTCTTGCGGTTGCAACCGCGGGATACGGCTTGATTCTCGTGCGACGAGGCTTCAGCGCACTTGCGACACCATCAGCGATTGAGGAGTTCGCGGCCACAACGGCACGCAAAATAGCCGTGCCATCTACGTCTCGCCAACTTCGCAATCCAATCATGCCTACAACGGAGAACATTCGGAGAGGCATGGAGCATTTCTCCTATCATTGCGCCCCGTGCCATTCGAATGACGGAGGGGGCCAGACTTCTTGGGGCAAGGGCCTCTATCCGAAACCGCCCGATCTGCGCGCGGCCGGGACCCAGAACAAGAGCGATGGCGAGCTTTACTACACAATTCAAAATGGAGTTCGTTTGAGCGGCATGCCAGCGTTCAGCGAAGAGCACACTGCCGAGCAGAGCTGGCGCCTGGTTTTGTTCATCCGGCACTTGCCTCAGATCACGCCCGAGGAACTCAGTCAAATGAAGGGGTGGGATCAGAATAGTAAGGCGGATCCAGCGCATTTCTAAGGGCCGGGAACAGCCCCAGAATCCTGCGGGAGAGACACACCACCGTTAAAAGAAGAAACACCATGAAAGAAAGGGGCATCCGATGAAAGAACCAGACGACAGATCGCGCCGTTGCTTTCTCAAGTCGAGCTCGATGTTGGGCCTGGCAGTCGCGTTCCGACCAGCAACTATCGGTGAGGCATTTGCAGATCCGAAGTCCAATACTGCTCAAAAGGAGAACACCATGGCCCAAACCAGTGCTACATACGCAGCCGACAAGACGGCTATTCGTTCGTTTCGGGTGAATGTTCCAGAAGCGGAACTCACCGAATTGCGCAGACGCATCAACGCGACAAGGTGGCCTGATCGGGAAACGGTCACGGATGAATCGCAAGGAGTGCCGCTGGCGACAATTCAGGAATTTGCGCGCTATTGGGCGACAGACTACGATTGGCGCAAGTGCGAGGCGAAACTAAACGCACTGCCGCAATGCATCACCGAGATCGATGGTCTGGACATTCATTTCATTCACGTTCGTTCGAAACATCAAAATGCGTTGCCGCTGATTGTCACGCACGGATGGCCCGGTTCAGTCATCGAGCAGCTGAAGATTATCGATCCGCTTACTAATCCTACTGCACATGGCGGGAGCGCATCGGACGCCTTTCATTTGGTGATTCCGTCGCTGCCGGGCTTCGGGTTTTCAGCAAGGCCGAAGACCGCCGGCTGGGGTGCCGAGCGCACCGCGCGCGCTTGGGTCGTGTTGATGCAGCGCCTCGATTACATGCAATTCGTGGCTCAAGGCGGCGACCTGGGTGCGGGCGTGTGTACGGCGATGGCCAAACAGGCGCCTCCGGAGTTGCTGGCCATTCACACCAACTTTCCGGGCACAATTCCGTCTGAAATCGCGAAATCGCTGCAGGCGGGCGACCCACCGCCATCCGCCCTCTCCGCCGACGAAGGCCGCGCTTACAAGGAGCTCACGGTATTGTTTGCGAAGCGACGTGCCTACGCACAGATGATGGCGACACGCCCGCAGGCATTGTATGGATTGGCGGATTCGCCGGTCGGTCTCGCCGCCTGGATGTTCGACCACGGCGATGGTTATGACCAACCGGCGGCGGCGATGACCTCGGCAGTGCTCGGACGCACCATCAATGGATACCCCGCAGGCGACCTGACACGAGACGATGTGCTTGACGACTTTACGCTCTACTGGTTGACGAATACGGCGATTTCTGCGGCTCGTTTCTATTGGGAACTCCACCTCAATCTTTATAACGCGGCCAATGTTTCCGTTCCAGCTGCTGTGAGCGTCTTTCCCGGCGAGAACTATCAAGCCCCGCGAAGTTGGACGGAGCGGGCGTATCACAAACTCATCTACTACAACCAAGTGGACAGAGGCGGACACTATGCGGCCTGGGAACAGCCGAAGCTCTTTTCGGAAGAGGTTCGCGCGGGCTTCAGATCACTGCGGTAGGGTTTTTCCCAAGAGAGGAGGAAAAGCGCCATGCCTGGGACCCTTCTCAGTTCAACATCGACCGTAACCAAGAGCGCATTAGCGGAGAGAAACCCTATGTGCCATCATTTCGACACCAAACTCGCGAAAGATTCAAGCCTAAACGTATGTGATCTCCATCTGTTTCGGAGCGCTCCCGACACAAGGGTGATGGCGATGACCGTCAATCCTGATGTTGTCCTGTCTGATAGAAGCGGTTGCGAACTGATGATTCAAAGGAGAATGCCTACATGCTTCAAAGGAGAATGACAACATGAAACGAGAGATCATTCGGGTAGAGCCTCTATCGACCTATCTGGAACGATGGAAGGCACCCGCATCCGCAGTGATCCGGCATGGCGACACAGTTTATGTCTCCGCTTTCCCTCCCTTCGACGCGGAAACCGGTGAGATCATCGCCCGTCCGATCGAACAACAGGCTGAAATCGTCCTGCGGCAAATGAAGCTTTGCCTCGAGACGGCCAGCTCCTCTTTGGATCAAGTCCTAAAGTGCAACGTTTACTGCACGTCCGTCGAGAAGTTTGCCGCCGTGAATGAAGTTTACGTTCGGTTCTTCTCGAAGGACCCGCCTGCGAGGATTTTCGTTAACGTTCCTGCTTGGCCGGGGCCGTTTGATATCGAGATAGACTGCATCGCAGCGATTGCCTGACTTAGAAACAAAAGGGAAGAGAAACTATGTCTTCCGTTCTTTTTGAGGTCCAGCAGAAGCCAACAGCGAATGACGCGGGAGCCAAGTTCAGGATCCTCTTGACCACGTCGCTGGTCTCCTCGCTCATCGTGCTTGACACGAATATCGTGGCGGTGTCTTTACCCGCGATCGGGCAATCACTGGGCGCGTCCTTCACAGGCATCGAATGGGTTGTGAGCGCTTATCTGCTGAGCTACGCGTCGCTGCTCATGGGCGCAGGCGCATATACGGATTTGCAGGGCAGGAAAAAAGTGATGGCAATTGGTCTCGCTTTGTTCGCTATCTCTTCAGGTCTCTGCGGCACTGCAACGTCGCTGCTAATGCTAAACACCGCGCGCGCCCTTCAGGGCTGTGGTGGAGCAACTTCTGCTCACGGCCGCTCTCGCGATCATTTCGAACACCTTCACCGGTGATGAACGGACAAAAGCCTTCGCCATTTGGGGAGCCTGTCTTGGCGTCGCTTTGACCTCCGGCCCTATCATCGGCGGCTACATTACTAATGCGCTTGGCTGGCGCTGGATTTTCTTTGTGAACGTGCCCGCTTGCGTTGCGCTCCTCTTCGCCACATTTGCCGTCATACCAGAGTCACGTGATCCAAGGGCGAAACGCCTCGACTTCAAGGGCATTTTCTCTTTCAGCCCGGCGCTTCTCCTGCTTGTATGGGCTTTGATCGACGGCAACACGGCCGGTTGGTCCTCGCCTTCCGTCGTCGGCAGATTTGCGGGAGCTTTGGTTTTGTTCGTCGCATTTTGGATTGTGGAGACCCGTCAAGAGCGACCGATGATCGACTTCGGCCTGTTCGAAAATCGGACGTTTCTCGGCTCCGTTTTTGCCATGGTAGGGTACGGCGCAGCGGCGCAGGTGATGGTTTTCTTTCTACCGCTCTTCCTTCAGAACGCCTATGGGCTCGATGCCACGCGAGCCGGGCTCGCCATGCTGCCTTTCGCTCTGCCCATGGTTCTGGCGTCGCGCGTGACCTCGCGTTTCGCCGGGAAGATTTCAGGCCGCGTGATGCTGACGACAGGCCTGCTTATAACGGGGATCGGCAACGTTCTTTTCTGGGCGATTGCTCATGCAAGCCTCGGCTACCTTTTCTTTGTGATCGGAATGTTGGTGGCGGGATCCGGTGCCGGCATCCTAAATGGCGAAACAGTCAAAGTTTTGAGCGCGTCGGTTCCTCCGGAACGTTCCGGCATGGCTTCGGGTCTAGCGAGCACAACCCGCTTCATCGGTATTCTCATGGGCGTTGCAATCTTGGGTGCAATCCTGTCTGATGTCGCGAGAAGTTCGTTCCTTGCGGCAGCCAATGCAGCCGGCCTGAATGCAGAGACCTCAGCTACGTCCGTAAAGCATGTGATCTCGGGTGATTTGAATAGAGCACTCGATATCGTCCCTGCCGTGCTTAAAGATAAAATCCATGCAGTCGCACTTGCTGCTTTCGCGGACGGTTTTGCCTCGGCAAGCTTGATGGCTGCAGTGGCTGCTGTAATCGCGGCTTTCCTGGCTTGGCTGTATGTAGCTGCTGAACCCGCCAAGCTCGCGCAGGCAGTCGAGAAGAAAGATCGCCTCTGCATGGTGTTCGATTGTCGGCACCCCATTTGACCTGCGGAGAACTGAAATGACTAAGAAGCCCCGAAATCAAAGATGGAGAATTCACCTGTCGCTCGATAAAGACGCACCGCAATCCCGAAGAATTCAGCCTCCCACAGAGGGTGCTGTGGTCGAGGTTCGTGAAGTAGGCAGTCTGCATCATTACTACGAACGCCGCGCCGCCTAACACGCATCCGTGAGACGCCAGCACCGGATCGAGTGCCTGCAGAAGGTCCGCACTGTGCGCTTGGTAGTGCACCGATGCCGCGATCTACGTGCCACTCGGCACTTTCCCACTCCTCTCAATAGACGAGCCAACTTAGATGCTTCTGTCCTCATCTCGTACTTTTAGATTTTTTGTAGGGACAGTGCGACTGCCACGCCAGGAACTGGCAGGCAAAGCGTTCGAAGCCTTTCTGGCGTCGTTGAGCGACCCCAAAAGCATGGGTGCGGAATACACGGTGGGTACGGAACTGGTGATTCCAGAGTCTGTGGCGAGGATCCGTAACTCGTAATACGAAGGCACTAGTTTTTTCTTTACACAATTGTGAACCTGAGTTATACTCCCTGAAATCGTTTACATCTGGCGGGCGAGTAAACGTGGTTTCCGGCGTCACTAAGGTTCGGGTCAGCTAACTCGTAGCTGGCATTGCGTTTACTTGTTTCTCCCGAATCGACGAGGAGGCGTGAGATGCAACGTTTTTCTTATTTCCAGACATGTGTAGCCATGCTGCTGTTCTCGACCGCAGCCTTTGGGCAAAGTCAAAATGCCGTGCTCGGCGGTCAGGTGACGGACCCGTCGGGCTCATTCGTGCCCAATGCTTCGGTCACCATCAAAGCTACGGACCGTCAATTTACCTCAACGGTCAAGACCGACAGCGACGGCCGCTACTCGTTCGCGAACCTGGAACCTGGCAACTACGAACTCACGGTGGAGGCGGCTGGCTTCAAAAGCTATACCTCTACAAGAATCGTATTGTTGGTCGCTGAGTCGCGCCGCATTGACCCTCAGCTACAGGTTGGCGATGCGGCTACAAAAGTTGAGGTAATCGCGGAAGTGGCCCAATTGAACGTGGACAACGGCCAGAAGCAAGAGGGCGTGGCCCCAGCCGTTATCCAACAATTGCCCCTTCTGGTTTCTGCCGGCACCCCTCGTAATGCGATGCAGTTTGCCACGTTCCTTCCCGGCGTCAATACCGGCACCAGCGTGCAGGCCTTCAACGCGCGCATCAACGGCGGCTTAAAGATGGGTGACGAAGC
>JASHOO010000604.1 GCA_030041035.1 Bryobacteraceae bacterium
AAAACGGCATTCCCGACACCGAAATGCCGGGCCAATGGTACACTGCACGGGAAATCTGGCAGGTGGTCGCCTTCGTGAGAACCTTGGGCGCCATTGCGCCTCAGAAGATTGACGGAGACCCGTTCCGTGGCGAAAGCCTCTACGCCAATAAGGGAGGTTGTGCGCGCTGTCATACCGTAAACGGACGTGGCGGGGCACTCGGCCCTGACTTGACGGATATCGGCGCCCGGCGCAGCGTGTCGTTTTTGAGAGCATCACTGCTTGATCCTGAAGCCGAGGTGCCCGACGGCTTCATGCAGATACGGCTGATCCGTCATGATGGTCGCCCGATCACAGCTATTCGTATTGCCGAAGACGCGTTTTCCATTCAGGTGCGTGATCTGTCAGGGGAATTCCGATCCTTCTTCAAAAGCGAACTGACACAAGTGGTTAAGGAGCCGGGAAAGTCGCCGATGCCCAGTTACAACGGAGTATTCAGCTCCAGCGAATTGGACGATCTGACCTCCTTTCTTTTTTCTCTGAAGGGCACTCGATGAAAGCGTACGCTCTGTTACTTGCTCTGGCGTTTCCGGCGTTGGCGCAAGTGCCCTACGAACGCATTCTGCACGCAGTGTCCGAGCCCGCCAGTTGGCTCACGTATTCGGGCAATTACAATTCACAGCGGTACTCGACGCTGAATCAGATTACTCGCACGAATGTTGAAAGGCTCAAGGTCGCTTGGATGTATCAAGTACGAGCGCATCACAAAGTTGAGACGTCAGCCCTCGTATTTGACGGCATCATGTATATCACCGAGCCGCCAAGTGACGTTACCGCACTGGACCTGCGCACGGGGCGCCCGATCTGGAGTTATCGCCGGAGCATACCAGCAGTTCCCGTATGCTGCGGCCAAGTGAATCGTGGTGTTGCCGCACTCGACGACCAATTGTTTTTGGGTACGCTGGACGCCCATCTGGTGGCGTTGGACATGAAGACCGGTCGGGTGCGCTGGGACGTGGAGGTGGCCGACTACAAAATCGGAAATTCCATCACGCTGGCGCCCTTAGCCGTTAAGGACAAAATCATCATTGGAATCGCGGGAGCTGAGTACGGAATCCGCGGCTTCCTGGATGCGTACGACGCAAAAACCGGCAAACGCATTTGGCGTTTTTGGACGGTACCGGGGCCCGGCGAGCCCGGCACCGAAACCTGGTCGGGAGATAGCTGGATGCACGGCGGTGCCCCGACCTGGATCACGGGTTCCTATGATCCGGAGACAAATTTGCTCTACTGGGGAACTGGCAACCCTGGTCCGAACTACGCCGGCGAATTGCGCAAGGGCGACAACTTGTATTCCGACAGTTTGCTGGCGCTTGACGCGGATACCGGGAAACTGAAATGGTACTTTCAGTTCACGCCACACGATGTGAATGACATTGATGCGAATGAGATCCCGGTGCTGCTGGATACTACGTTTCGAGGTAGGCTCCGCAAGCTAGTTCTATTTGGTAACCGCAATGGTTTCTACTATGTTCTTGACCGAATGAGCGGAGAATTCCTGCACGCGAAACAGTTCGCGACTCAAACGTGGGCGCTAGGTCTGGACGGTCGAGGACGTCCCATTCCAAATCCCGCAACTGCTCCCAGTCCGGAAGGCGCAGTCGTGTATCCCGATGACGATGGTGCCGCTAACTGGTACAGCCCTTCATACGATCCGCAGACGGGCTTTTTCTACCAAAACGCTCGCGAAAAGGGCGCGAAATACTATTTGACCGAAGCTCCGTACATACCAGGTAGGCAGTACCTCGGTGCGAGCCGGCAATCGCTCGCCGGCGTCGAGCCGTGGGGAGCTCTGCGGGCGCTTGACGCCCTCACTGGCGAGATCAAGTGGGAGTTCAGATACCCGACGCCCCCTTGGTCAGGAATACTCTCCACCGCTGGCGGCCTCGTATTTTCGGGTGACATGGAAGGCAACTTTTTTGCATTGGACGCGGCCAACGGGAAGCCGTTGTGGCGTTTGCAAACCGGCGGATCGATTGTATCGAGTCCGATCACGTATAGCAATGAAAACAAGCAATTCGTTGCCATCGCTGCTGGAAGTACGATCGTTGTTTTCACTTTGGATAAATGAGCTCATGAAGTGTAGGGCAAATCAGCAGAGTAATGCGCGCCTTAGTAGTCGTAAATGCCGGATCAACGGCTTCGTACTCCCTTCCGATTCCAATCGGGTTTCTCAAGACATGTGGTATTGTCATGAGTCCCGTCAACCGCCTTGCCGAGAGTGGAGGCATTTTCTGTATCGCCGGAGACCATTTAGCAATTAGATCAGTTTTTGCGGCTTGAGCCTCCGAGGTGCTCTGATGCTGTCCAGCGAGGTCCTCTGTTGTCCGATAGCCTATCCGGCAAGGGTGTGAGTGGCCGCTCCCGAAGATCTACAGTGGCTCTGGATGATCGCGGAAGGCTCGTGCTGCTGGTTACAGAACCGACCCCATTGTCCGCAGTGGCTGCATTCCTGTACAAAACAGAACTAGACCTGAGAGTTCAGTCAGCTTTGAATCTGGATGGTTCCACGAGTAGCGGCCTAATAATGACGACTGGTCCCAGCGACACGGAGCCCATCGTGATCGGCAATGTGGACGGATTGGTGGCCTCAGCTATCGTCGTGACCGAAAGAAAATGATGGCCTCAGCGTACCCTCACTCCGAACCAGGCTTGTCCAAAACGATGGGGGCCTCAATCCTGTTGCCTGTATCCTACTCGCTTGAAGATCCCGGTTGATTATCATCCGCCAATGGGCAGTGCCTAGCATGTGCTTTTCCAGCAGACGTAAGCACCCGCCTTACAGTTCCTTCCCCAATCCGCATCTGCCGCGCGATATCTGTCGGTAGCTGTTACCCTGGTCGCGGCGGAGAATATGCCAAGGTGTCCCGCGTAAAGCCGATGTCCCAGTACCTATTTCGGTGATTGGTGTTGTCAGGATCAACCTAATAGCAGGGCGCAGAGGCTCTTTGGAGTTACGGCGAATAATCGGTACCTCAAAGTTCTCGCAAAGCGCCGCGGCGAACGTGGGAAATGGCTAAGCGCGTTGCGGCGAGGAGCTTTTCCGGCGTGACACCCGCCAGGCTGCCGTGCGGCTTCGGATGTAAGCCTTGTAATCGCTATTTGTTTTTAGCGGCGGCATTACGTGGTGCGTCCCGCCCTGTTCGTCTGGAACGGGCAACTGGGATACAAGTTCAGCATGCACTTGCTGCAAATGCGAAGGACGATCCTCATCCGGACTTACGCCGCTGGCCACCGGCACAGTAATCCCGAGCAGAGGATCGTCTGAGCGCGGTTGCGCAAGGGTTAGCACGTCGCCCACACCAACGGCCGTGGCATCACGCGCGGTGAGTGCCGGAAGATTCCAACGCGTTTCGATGGTCTTCAGGATGGAGGTGTGATCCAGCGGTGTTGCGCTCGCAGGCACACGGAACACGGTGCCCGCCGGAATCAGTGGCGACACTAGCACGGTCGGAACGCGTGGTCCAAAACGCGTGAAATCGAAACCATATTCGCCAACGGAGTTATCTGGGGCGAGGGCGCCTGAGGGAGGTGGCACGTGATCATAACAGCCGCCGTGTTCATCGTACGTTACAATCAGCAGCGTCTGATTCCAGGCCGGCCCATTACGCAGGGCATAGTAGACGTCATGAATTAGCTGCTCACCCAAAGCAACGTTGTAATTGGGGTGCTGACTGTTGCCACTAGCGTCCCAACTGGGCTCTAGGAATGTATAGGAAGGCAATGTTCCGTTCGCGGCCGCAGTTTGGAAATCCGCAAACTCTCCGAAGTGATCGTCATCTGCAGTTGTGGTGTCGGGAAAACCTAAACGTGTAAGCGGCGGTGCATCGTAACCGAAAACGCTCCATGTTACGTTGTTTTGGGAAAGCAGGCCAAAAATAGTCGGACAAGTGTACTTCGTGGTCTTGTCGTCCATATGGCCCTGCGATGTGCCTGCGTTCACGAAGGCGCGGTTGGGCAGAGTCTCGGTAGGTACAGGGCCAAACCAATGGTCACAAACAGCGAAACGGCGGGCCAGACCGGAAAGGACGGGCAGCATTGTTGGTGGAAAGATGCCCATTATGTCGTTTGCCGTTGTGCCGGCAAGAATGGACCAACCCTCTTTCGATTCCCACCCGAGTGTGTAACTGAAATCGGTCACGAATCCGTTGTTAATGGCAACGGGAGGAACCGGAGGGGTAGTGCTCCCGAAAAGCTGAGAGTTGGTAGCAGAGTAACCCTCGCCCGGATCAGCTCCGGGCATAAAGTACGCATTGGCATCGGATGGCGCAATCGTGAAAGCCGGAACGAGCGTTCTATCGATACCGGGGTTCGATTCATTCCCGGTCAATCCCTCAAAAGGCTGCCCACTGGGGGAAACATTGCCGCTTGCGGCGCAGAGGAGTCCCAGCATGTGATCAAAAGAGCGGTTCTCAAGCATGAGAACGACGATGTGGTTGATCTGAGAAAGTTGATTTTCAGCCACGTTTCAATCGCCTTCCCCACAATATAACGCGGAGCAATTCATCCTTGGTGACTTTCGCAGCGAGCGACGACGAAGGCGACCTCGATGATAACAGCGCCGGCCTCAATCTCACCCTCGATCTGCTGACCAACGTCCGCAAATAGCAACTGGATTAGCGCTGGCGAGCTCGCGCGCAATTGCGTGGTGGATCATCGCGTCCCATCGTTGATCATCCAGCTTTGCGGGATCGTCATCCCACTGAATCGGCTGTTCAACACGGTGCCCAAATGTCTCAGGATTGTAAGGCTGCGATCGACCGTGGTAGCGGTGACGTGGCCGGCGCTTCGCGGGATCGATCCCGATAGCTGGATGGTAGGGCTGTTCTCGCAACCTATCCTTCCACCAGTTCGCGGAATGTGGCATGCTCTTGCATTGAGGAGGAATTACCGGCAGAGTATTGCTTTAGGATGTACATTCGAACAGTTATCTTCAGCCGCACGATAAAATGGCGCATTCGATATTCATAAGCTACTCTTCGTCCGATAAAGCCGTCGCGGACCAGATTTGTACGGCTCTGGAAAACTCGGGAACAGCCTGTTGGATTGCACCCCGCGACATCCAACCTGGGGCCGACTATCCTGCTGCGATCCTGAAAGGCATCGAAGCGGCCCGCGCTGTCGTGGTCTTGATCAGCCCGGCAGCGGTCGAATCTCCGCACATCTTAAGCGAATTAGGGCACGCTTTTTCCAAGAAGAAACCCATTGTTCCGTTCCGGCTCGCCAACACGAACCTGCCCCCCGATTTCGACTATTTCCTTTCACTTAGCCAGTGGCTAGATGCGTCCGACGGCGCCACACCCGAGAATCTGGCTCGCTTGAGCACGGCCGTGGCACAGGCTCGCAACACCGCCTCGGGAGACATGGGTAAGAGCAGGGGCGCACGATATAAGATCGTTGCTGCTCTAGGCACAACTGTTCTGGCTATTGCCGCGATCGCGTTTTGGCGCTGGACTTCGGGAAAACCGTGGACAGATCCGAAGAACCACACAGAGACCAAATTGCTGACCGATGATACTGTAAATATCAACCGCAAGGAACTTCAACGGCCGAGTTGGGTCAATCCTAAAGACGGCCTCACCTACGTCTGGATTCCGCCCGGTCAGTTTTCCATGGGTTGTTCCGCCGGCGATTCGGAATGCAAACCAGATGAAGCCCCAATTCATTTGGTGAAAATCCCCACGGGCTTCTGGATTGGACAAACCGAGGTCACCAACGCCGCCTACCAGCGGGTGATGCCGTATACGAAATTTCCGCCAAACGAAGCCCGGTTGCCTGTGGTCAATCTCTCCTGGGTGCAGGCCAAATCGTATTGTGCGGCGATCGGCGGAAGGTTGCCAACCGAAGCGGAGTGGGAGTATGCAGCCCGCGGCGGCAGTAGCGGCCCGTATTATGGTATGCCTTCGGAAATCGCCTGGTATGCAGCCAATAGCGGCGGAGACCGTCATGAAGTCGGGGCGAAAAAGCCGAACGCATTCGCTCTGTATGACACGCTGGGAAACGCATCCGAGTGGGTGCTGGACCGTTACTACGAGCATTATGATCCGGAGTCAGCGGCGATCGGCCAGGTCGACGAGCCGTTGGCCGACAACGCTTCCGCTTTGACGCGTGGGGGATACTGGGAATCGGAAGCCGCGAATATTCGCGTCTCCCACCGCACCCCCATGGAGAAGAACGAGCCGGCCCCGATGACCGGAGTCCGCTGTGTGTCTGATCACGATTAAAAAGGGCCCAGGCCGTGTCCTTATGCGAGTTCTGACCATCGCAAGATGCAAGATATACGATGACTCCGGCGCTCCAACTCCCGGTCGAGTTCGTCGAGCATTACAGTCGTCCGCATATCGAAATATCTACGTTCGCAGCCAGCGGGCGGGACAACGGGTGATGGAGAGCGTCACGCAGTTCATCACGCAAAAGCTCATGATTGTGGTGTTGCGAATCTCGCCCGGAAGCGCACGTGGCCGTCCTCCAGGCTCAACAATCGTCCATTCGAAATCGCTACTCGATGGGTGTATCGCGCCAGGTACGGTAAGACTTGCTCCGGTCCGCCGAACGGAGGTTTGGCGTAAAGCACGCATTTCTTGTTGCGCAGAGACGATACAAAAACCTGAAAACAGACTGGGTGCGCGAGTTCGCGAAGTTGTCCCTGGAACTCCAGGCGACTTTCGGCAAACGCCTCTTCCAAATAATGGAGAAACTTACCGCGAAATAGGCAGCTGAGCGGATCGACGTGGAGAAAGAACTTTTTGCGGGAACCGATCCATCGCTGCCGGTCCAGAGACAATCCTCCGGCGGGCACGACG
>JASHOO010000605.1 GCA_030041035.1 Bryobacteraceae bacterium
AGCATGCGGACGTCCGTGTGGACATGGCGCAATCCTTCGTCTGCTGCAATACGCTTAGAAATCAGTTCAAGATCGGGGTTTTGCCCGTTGTTGGCGTGGAGCCTGACCGTGGTGGGCGCGACAGGACTCGAACCTGTGACCTCCTGCGTGTGAAGCAGGCGCTCTAACCAACTGAGCTACGCGCCCGGGAAATGCCACCTCCGATTCTAAACCACTTCCGGAATCAGATGCAGCTTCAGCAATGCTTAACGCTTCATCTGGAGCTTCATTTGCGAATACTTCTTGAACACTCTGGCATCTGACTGCCGCAGCAGTTGCGTGACCCACTCATCTGCCACACGATCTTCACGCTTTTCTGATACGCCATCGAAAGTGCTGAACATCGAGGTCGGAGTGCGATACGCTAGCTTGCGCTCGTGCTCGGCTGCCAGAGCGAACGCTGTGTTCAATTCCGTATTGTCTGCCCTACTCACCGCGTCCATGAAATGCCCTTCACTTTGATGAGGTAGTAAAAGGACCTCTAAAAAACAGCTGGTGGAACATCAAGGGTAAAATCTCTACCGTCTTGGATGTGTCGCTGTTGGTTTGAGCAAGATACTTGGTTCAACGAATTGGGACGAACGCAAGAATCTCCTCGCACATGTTGTCGGAAGGGCCGCTGGCCAGAAACACGAGTGGAGATGGCGCTGAACCACATCCGGCGTGAAGACCGGCCTACCGACGCTGGAGTGAAGATGGGGAATCGCTGAAAATTCAGATGCTTATCAGCTCGGTACGGAAAAAGACTTGACCGACCCCGTCAATCATGGCATACTCCATCAAGTTAGTTGACATTAGGAAATGAGATTGGCCATCTATCACTGTTGTCCCTGACCTGTGCTGCTTTTTGCCTGTGGCAGGCGTTGAGTCGGTTCATTTTAACCGCGACTCCCGGTTCTGCCGCAATCCCAACCCACATCCGTTGACAAAGGCGTCGCGGCGCAAGCGTTCGGAATGCAGTCGCCCATGAGAGCACGGCGGCATGCAACCGGGAGCGTATGTCATTTCGGTCGGCAGAACTGCTTGATATCACTTCCGCATTGGAAAGCGCACTGGGCGCCTCGGCGGGGTTCGACCGCTTGGCTGGCGAGTTGGGTGCGGTGGCCGTCGCCATGCTTTTGCTGGACGGGCCGCGGACGGAAGTCAAGTATTTCCAAGGCCATGCGGGACAAACAGACGATCTGCGCATCCCCGATGGGCAATCGGACCTGAAGCGAGTCATCGAAGGCTCACCAGGGCCGGTCGATGCCGGCAGCCCTCAAGCGCGCGCGCTGCGTGACTGGTTTTCTCTAGATGCTAACTCTTTTCTTTTGTTTCACTGGCGCATGCGACGGTGTTTTGTTGTTACGGTGTTCGGCTTTTCCGAGCCCGTGGCTCCTCATCGGCGTGTGCCCGATGCTATGGCAGAGCGGCTCAACCTCGTCGGGCTCGCAAACTGCTCGATCCAAGAGATTTCGCGGCTCCGAGCGGATTTGCAGGCTGTCAGCAACCGACTCGCGCGCCGGAAGCTTGTGGAAAGAGCAAAGGGAGTTCTTCAGACGCATCAAGGACTTAGCGAGGAGCAGGCGTATGCATACTTGCGCGGATCAAGCCGCAGGCGGCGTATCCCGCTGACGGAGCTGGCGGAAGAAGTCTTGCGGGCTCGGGCGCGCGGCAGTTTAGCGCTTTATCTGGGGCAGAGGTAAGTCGTGCGAAAAACAATTGTCTTTTATCTTTTAATCACCACGGTTCTGACAGCAGCGGCGCCCGATCAGATCGAATTCTTTGAGAAAAGGGTTCGGCCGGTCCTAGCCAGCCACTGCTACACCTGCCACTCAGCAGATACCCAGCCGCACGGCGAACTGCGGGTGGACGACCGCAACGGGCTTCTCTCGGGCGGAAATTCGGGTCCGGCGGTGGTACCAGGTCATCCGGAGCAGAGTCTGCTGCTGCTTCGGATCCGGAGCACGGATCCGAAGCGGCACATGCCTCGAGAAGGTACTCCACTGACGGAAGGGGAAATTGCGGATCTGACCACCTGGATTCGAGACGGTGTTGCGTGGCCATCGGAGCCGGTGCCGGCGTCGCTTGGTAAGGGAGGGCCCGCGTACCCAAGGCTCAGGGCGAAGCATTGGGCTTGGCAGCCGCTGACGAGCCCGGCCGTCCCCACAGTCGCAAACGCCAACTGGCCCTTCGGAGAAATCGATCGATTCATTCTGGCGAAGCTGGAACAAAATAAACTGGCACCGGTTGCCGACGCCGATCCGACGACTTTGATCCGGCGGGTCACATTCGATCTGACCGGCCTTCCGCCGAGCCCCGCCGAAATCGAGGCATTCGTCAACGACAAATCGCCGGATGCCTTCGCGCGGCTTGTCGACCGGCTCGTGCAGTCGCCCCAATTTGGTGAGCGATGGGGCCGCCACTGGCTGGATGTCGCCCGTTATGGAGAATCTACCGGCCCCTCGCGCAACATGCCTTACCCACACGCGTGGCGATATCGCGATTACGTAATAGACGCGGTGAACCGGGATGTCCCGTTCGATCGTTTTGTTCGGGAGCAGATCGCGGGGGACCTACTTCCCGCCGGCACACCCAGGGAACGAGACCGGCTGCTGACGGCCACGGGATTCCTGGCGTTGGGGCCTAAGGATGTCAATCAGCGCTTTAAAGAACGGTATCGCATGGACAACGTGGACGAGCAGATCGACACGGTGAGCCGCTCTATTCTGGCGCTCACGGTGAGCTGTGCGCGGTGCCACGATCACAAGTTTGATCCGATTCCCACAACCGACTACTACGCCCTTGCCGGCATCTTCACCAGCACCGAAGATTGCGCCGGTTTGCGTAGCATGATGGGCGGCGGAGGCTACGACTATTACGATCCAAAGAAGCTGGTCGCGCTCAGTGCGTTCGCGCCAACGGCCGGGCCCGACAAAGTTCGTGCATTGCAGGCCCAGGTCAGCGCCGCCAAGCAGGAATGGGATGAAATTGCGGACACTCCGGAGGCGCTGGTCATCGGTCCGGACGGAAAAGCGAAGGAAGACGCGTTTCGCAAGAAGTATGAGGATCTGTGGGCAGAGTTGCTGTCCATCGATGACCCCGGCACGCTCGGCTACGCCGTACACGGAGTGCGCGAAGCCAAGACCATGGATGACACGGCCATCCGAATCCGCGGTGAAGCGGAACGAGTTGGCCCGACTGTGCCGCGAGGTTTCCTGACGGCTTTCGCGGTTCCGGGCGCTCCTCAGATCGAGCCCGGCCATAGCGGACGTCTTGAGCTGGCCGAATGGCTAACCAGCCCTGCGAACCCGCTGACGCCGCGCGTGATTGTCAACCGTGTATGGCAGCACCTGTTTGGACAGGGAATCGTAAGCACGGTGGATAACTTCGGGATCACTGGCGACCGGCCGTCCAATCTGGAACTTCTCGATTTTCTCGCCAACGAGTTCATTCGCGGCGGCTGGTCAATGAAGAAACTGGTGCGGGTGATTGTGCTCTCTCATGCTTACCGTCTCGGCTCGGAAGCTCCGGATGGTCATCGGGAAATTGACCCTGACAATCGGCTCATCTGGCGCCACTCGCCGCGCCGGCTTGAAGCCGAAGAGATTCGGGATGCCGTCCTCGCCTCGTCCGGAAGCCTAGATTTGACGCCTCCATCCGGCTCGCCTGTGAAGCAACTCAAGATGATTGAGATTGTAGACAACGGTCCCGAAGCGCGCAGCATGGTAGAGCAGGCGGACCGGAGCGTGTACCGCAGCATCTATCTTCCGCTGTTGCGCGGATTGACTCCGAGAGCGCTCGACGCTTTCGATCCGGTGAGTCAAACGCTGGTCACGGGGCGGCGAGACGCGACTACGGTACCTACGCAAGCGTTGTTCTTACTCAATGCAACATTTGTGCGGCAGCAGTCGCTGGCTCTGGCCCGGAAGTTGCGTTCGGAGAAAAACCGAGACGCAAGCGCGGAGATCCGAGAGGCATACTTGCGGGTAC
>JASHOO010000606.1 GCA_030041035.1 Bryobacteraceae bacterium
GGATGTGAAGGTCGATCACAACTTCTCCGACAACAACCGTTTTTTCGCCCGGTACAGCCACGCAATCCTGACCAGCTACACGCCGGATGACTTTTACGCGCCGCAAGTCTCGTATTACCACACGAACGAAGCAGCTATCGCGGATACATGGACGATCAGTCCCCAAACGCTGTGGACCAATCGCCTGAACTTTCACCGGTTTTACAACGTTTTCGGCGTGACGCCTACGGTGACGCCGGCGAGCTTGGGCTTCTCCAAAGCCCTGTATGACAACCCCTGGTATGAGACCCCCAATACTCTGCCGGATATTGCAGTGATCGGCTATCAGGGGCTGGTGACGGATGCCTGCTGCACCACTTCGCTCGAGACCGACACGCAGTGGACATTTGATTCGGTGGTGGATAAGGTGGTGGGCGCGCACGAACTGAGGTTCGGGGGCGAGAGACGCATCTTCCTGAACAACTACTTCCAGCCGAGCGACACCAACGGCGGGTTTGAATTCAACCCGGCTCAAACCATGCAGAGCAACGTAGCGCCGAACGCGGATCAGGGGAACGGCCTGGCCAGTTTGTTGCTGGGGGTTTTCGATGGCAACAGTGGCTTGGGCGAACTGCCTTCAGTGGCAAATAAATCCAATGAGACCTCTGCCTACATTCAGGACAACTGGAGAATCACCAGCCGGCTCACCCTGAATCTGGGTTTGCGCTACGAGTTCAGCACGCCCTACGAAGAACGCTACAATCGCGAGCAATTCAGTTGCTTTATCTGCAACAGCGGCATCGACGTACCGGCACTGCCGGCGGCGAATTGGCCGGGTGGAGAACTCTACGGGACAACCATCCTGGCCAGCAACAGCCAGCGCCATGCCAATCCCGCTTACCATAACGTCGGGCCGCGGCTCGGGTTCGCTTACCGCCTGGACAGTAAGACAGTGATGCGCGCAGGAGCGGGCATCTATTACGGAATGAACTTCGCCACCAACTGGCAGTATGGCGGAACAGCCTGGCAGTGGCAGCAGAACTTTATCCCCACGCTGAACAACTACGTAACCCAATACGCCACGCTCCAGAATCCCTTCCCGGCGGGTTTTCAAGAGCCCGAGGAGGGGAAATTCGGGCCGTATACCCTTTGGGGGGAAGGGAACAGCAACCACACGAGCAACACCTTCACCAACGGGCAGATCTACCAGTGGAACTACGGCTTCCAGCGGGAGCTACCGGGTCGGTGGCTGATCGATATCAATTATTCGGCCAGCCACTCCGTGCACCTGCCGTGGAATTACTCCACGGAAAACCGCAACTTCATCTCGGCGGCGGACCGGGTGAAATACGGCACGGCGGGTCTCGACAACCTTGTTCCCAACCCGTTCCAATACCTGTTTGTGCAGCTACCGGGAAAGCCCGCCCCCATCGTCAACGATCCCAATTCGGTCTATGACTTCTCCACGATTCCCCAGATCGACGTGCTGCGGCCGTATCCGCAATTTCCCGGATCGTTCACAGGGTTTCCTGAGTTCGTGGCCAACTCCGACTACCAGTCCCTTCAGGTGCGATACGAAAAGCGGATTGCCTACGGCCTGAGCGTCACCGGCAGTTACACCTTCTCGAAGTTCATGGATTATTCCGATGCGGGCGGCAACGCCTGGATCGGTAACCTGGGATTTGCGGGAGCTCCACAGGATCTCACCAACCTGAGGGCTGAAAAGAGCGTCAGCGCCAACGACGTTCCGAACCGGCTGGCTTTTGCCGCGATCTATGAACTGCCCGTCGGGCGCGGGAGAATGTTCGGTAGTCACATGAATCGTGTCTTGGACAGTTTCGTTGGCGGCTGGCAGGTGAACAGTTTCGTCACGTTCCAGAGCGGAAATCCCCTGGTGTTCTCAACACTGGCACAAACGCTTGCGGATAGCCCGAACCAGCGGCCCGACATCGACGGCAAGGCCTGCGCAAATGTCGGCATCATGAGCGTGGTCGACGGCACCGCGAATTATTTCAACGTCAACAACTTCTCTCAACCGCCCGACCAGACGCCGGGGAACATGGGCCGCTACATCAACGACTGCCGCGATCAGGGCATTAGAAACGCAGACCTCGGTCTCTCGAAGAAGGTATCCATTACGGAAAGCAAGTACGTGGAGATTCGCGGCGAGTTTTTCAACGCCTTCAACAATCCCAGGTTCGCCATGCCCAATACCACGTATGGCAGTGGCGCTTTCGGCACGATCAGCAGCCAGTACAACAACCCGAGGCACGGACAAATGGGCTTCCGATTCGTGTTTTGACGAGGGCGGGGCCAGCCCCCGGGTTACCAAGTCAGGCGGATTACTTCGCGCTGGCGGCCTGCGCCTGATCGGAAGCGAATGAGCAAAGTGCGGCCATCTGTGTCCGCGCCGGAAAGCCGGAGCCCGGACCGGTTCACCCGCAATGGCAGTTCATGCGTGGTTCCACCCGGCGCCTCCACCGTGAGCACAAGGCTATGGGCGGCGTATTGCTCATCCAACACCTTCAGTTGTTGTGTCTGCGCTCCCGCCTCGGGCAGGCCGTGAAGCAATCCAATCTCGACGGGAGGCAAATCGAGCCGCAGTTCGTGAATGGTACTGGGAGCCGAAGTACACGCGTCACGTGGCGCGCTCTGCGCCACCAGGCATAACCGCTC
>JASHOO010000607.1 GCA_030041035.1 Bryobacteraceae bacterium
TTCCCCCGTCGACCGTATCACCGGAAAGCAGTAATAAACGCTCCACGATGTTGCGCAATTCCCGCACATTGCCCGGCCACGAGTAGCGCTGTAAGGCCGAAATCGCTTCCGGGCTGAAAGTCTGCGTTTTCCAGCCGTTTTGGTCACCGATCTGCCGCGCGAAATGAGCCACCAGAACCGGAATGTCGTCGAGGCGCTCGCGGAGTGGCGGCAGCAGGATGGGGAACACGAAGATCCGGTGGTAGAGATCCTGTCTGAAACCACCTTTCTTTACAAGCTCTTCCAGGTTTCGGTGGGTCGCAACTACCACACGTACGTTAACTGCCACCGGCCGGTCGCCGCCCACCCGCTCAATTTCGTTCTCTTCCAGCACGCGCAGCAGCTTGGTCTGCATCACGGGCGGCATATCTCCAATTTCATCCAGGAATAGGGTGCCGCCCTGCGCCTGCTCAAATTTGCCGGTGTGGCGGGTAGCGGCACCGGTGAAAGCGCCTTTTTCGTGGCCAAATAGTTCCGATTCAATGAGTTCCGCCGGTACCGCGGCACAGTTCAGCGTCACGAACGGTCCGTGGGCTCGCGGACTGCGGGCGTGCAAAGTACGCGCGATCAATTCTTTACCCGTTCCGGTTTCGCCAAAAATGCACACCCGCGTTTCGCTGCCGGCCACACGCTCGACTTGTGCCATCACACGGCGCATGGATTCACTTTTCCAAATGATTTCGTGCTTGCCGACGCGCTGCCGCAGCTGGCGGTTCTCTTCCTCTAACCGCTTTAGTTTCAGCACATTTTCAATAGTGAGAAGCAGCTTTTCGCTAGACAGCGGCTTTTCCAGGAAGTCGACCGCACCCAAGCGCGTAGCGCGGACCGCCATCTCGACGTTCGCCTGGCCGGAAATCATGACCACGGGGGTCGCAAGACCGAGCGACTTGAATTCCTCGAGCAATGCCAGACCGTCTTTGGCGGGCATCACGACGTCTGAAAAAATCAAGTCGAAAGACTGTGATTTCACCAATTCGAGAGCGCGGACGGCACTGTCGCACACCGTAGCTTCGTGCCCGGCGAGGCGGAAGGCGCGCGCAAGGGAAGCCAGCGTATTGGCGTCATCGTCGACGATCAGCAGGTGTGCCATGGTCAGTTGCAGGCCGTTTGAGTGATGGGAAGCTCAATGCGGAAGGTGGCGCCTTGGCCGGGCTGGCTTTCAACGGAAATTGTCCCGTGGTGATCGCTGACGACGGACTGCACAATCGCCAGGCCGAGACCGGTGCCATGGTGCTTGGTGGTGTAGTAGGGCGTAAACAGCCGGGCGCATTCCTCCCGGGTCAATCCCTGGCCGGTATCGGCAACCTCCAAAATCACCGTGCTATTGTACTGCCGAGTTGTTAACTGCAAGGTTCCTCCATTCGGCATAGCATCCAGGGCATTCAGCACGAGGTTTTGCAATGCCCGTTTGAGCTGTTCGGGGTCGGCTTCGATGGAGGTCAGTGCCGGGTCGAGATGCACGTCGGGATGAACGTTGCCGGACGCCGTCAGTTGCGCATCCACAAGTTTCAAGACGGCGCGCACGAGATCGTTCAGCTGCATAGACTCGAACTGGGGTGTCGGCATCTTAGCAAAATCGCTGAAGCGGCCGATGATGGCCTTCAAGTTGGCGAGTTCGGCAAGTAAAGTGGCAGTGCTTTCGCGAAAGACCTCTTCGAACTGGCCGGGATGCTCGCGTTTCGCGCGCTCCAGATTCTCCACCGTGATTTGCAAGGGGAATAACGGATTCTTGAGTTCGTGAGCCAGGCGGCGCGCGAGCTCGCGCCACGCGGCCACGCGTTCGGCCTGCACCAGGCGTTCGCGTTGATCGGAGAGCTGGCCGGTCATCTGGTTGAAGGCGCGGGCTAAATCACCGATTTCATCCCGTGAATCGCTCTCCACGCGAACCCGCCAGTTGCCGCGTGCGACCTCGACCGCACCCGCAGCCAGCAGCTTGACCGGACGCGTGACCCGGGCAGTGGCCCAGGCGGCGAGCACCAGAGCCAACAAAGCCCCAGCGCCACCGACGTACAGCCCGCCCTTGCGAATCGAGTGGGCCAACGCAGCCAGCTCGCGGCGGGAGCTGCCAATCAGCAGCACACCCAGCGGGCGGCCGTCGCGGCCCTTCAGCGGGATGGCATGAAAGGATTCGGCGCTGGCGGCATCCGGGGTCCACTGGATTTCCGCGCTGGTTTCACGGTTCTGCTGCCGAGTCCGCTCAATGAGCGGACCCAGGCGTTGAGCCTCACCGGCGGAAACACCTGTCAACAACTGGGGTGTAAACACAGAATCGGGACTTCGGTAGAGCAGGGCGCGCATGCCGGCGGGCAGAACCAGTGAAGAGAGGAAGGTCTGGTCGAGACGGCGGCCGGCGACCACGTACAGGCGCGCGTCGCCGGCCGTACAGACGCGCACGGCTTCCAGCGCTAACGCAGATTCCTCGGGCAGATCCTCGCGTTTGAGAAAAGCGCGCTGCGTGTTCCAGTCCACCGGCTCGGTAAGCCAGGGTTCCTTGTAACCAAAGCGGGCGGGCGCCTGTGCGGAAGAAACGATAGTGCCGTCGGCGGCGACCAACTCGAGGAAATCCAAACCCTGCGCCTCGGCGACATTGCCGGCGTCCTCGACATGGCGCGCGAGTTCGCCGAGGTTGACATCGATGGCAATACTCACGGTCGTATCGGCCTTGGCAATGCGACCGGCCGCATCGGCAACTTCCGCGCCACGCCGCTCGAACTCCTTGTAGAACTGCTCGACCAGGGCCGCGGAGCGTTGCTGATCCAAATGCTCAAAGGCGCGCTGGGCGGCGTTGGAGACAATCCACACCACTGCGGCCACAGCCGCGAGAATGGTCACGGCAAACACGAGCAGGAGGCGGGTGCGGAACGTCACGGCGTCCTCGTTTCCAGCCAGACGTTGTCGAGGCGCCAATCGCCCCAGGATCGCGGGTCCCAGTTTCTAACGCGCGAACTCAGGCCGTAAATCTCAGGCAGGGCAAACAGCGGCAGGAGGCGGAAATCTTCGAGCAGCTTGCGCTCTGCGGCATAGGGTGCCTCTGGGCCGGCGGCCGGGGATTCCACACCCAGCAGCGCACTCGCTTCGGTGAGCACCTGCACCGGATCGAGCGAGCGCAGTGGGAATTTCAGGAGCCGCACATCAGCGTGAGTGCCCGGGATGGTTTGCAGCGTGAGACCGGCTTCGCGGGCATTGAGCACAATGCGCTCGGCGATAGGACGGGCCAATGGATCGGCGAGGTCGTAGGCGAGCGTGATGCGCTCCGCAGTTTTCGGCACAGAGGCGGCGAGCTGGCGGGCACGGTCCAGATCACGCGCGTGTGGAAACAGAAAAGCGTAGCCGCTCAGCCAGGCGGGCAGGATGGCGCCGGTAGATTCGCCCTGCCGTTGCAGCAACACACTCTGGATGGCGCCTCGGTCAATCGAAAGAGCTATGGCCTCGCGCAGGCGCGGGTCTTCAACAGGTGCGCGGCCGCGCTCGAATAGGAGCGCCAGCAATTCGGCGGGAGCCGTGGTCCAGGTACGGGCAATCTGTGGCGCCGAGCGCCGGACGTCGCCGATGGGGATTTCGACCAGGTCCGCCTTGCCGAGTTCGAGGTCGATCTGCTGATCGCGGTATGCCCGGCCCATGCGCACCTCGATGAAGTCGACAAAGGGCCGGCCGCCCCAGTAACCTTCGTACGCCCCCAGCAGTGCACGCTTACCCAGCTGCCACTCGGTGATGCGGAACGGGCCGGTACCGATGGTAGCGCCGTCCGCGGCGCGGGTCAGAATCGCGCCGCGCGCTCCGGCCAAGCGTAGCGGCAGATCAGGCGCGGCGACGTCGCTGTCAAAAACGAGAACACTCTCGCTCACCGGAGTCAGGTTGATCCAATCCTTCAGGCAAGCCGCAACGGCCGCGGCTGTTACGGGGGAGCCATCGTGAAACATGGCGTGGGGCCGCAGGTGAAACTCCCAGTGCCGGTTAGCGGCGTCGTGCTGCCAGGAGATGGCGAGCGCGGGCTGCGGCCAGCCATGCTCGTCGAGGTTCAGCAGGCGATCGTAAACCAGCGGCACGAGCCGGAGGGGCCACTCACCGGGATCGGTGAGGGTGAGGGCATCGTGCAACTCGATGACGAGAGTGCCGCCGTAACGCGGGCGCGATTCAGCCGGCGCATGCGGCGTGAGCGCAATCAGGCTAGCGGCTGCAAGGAATCGACAGGCGAAACGCTGCATATTGGCCGCTTTTCAGGTCACGCGAAACCGCCACTGCCGCTCCGTGCTCGCTTGCCGGCCACAAGGCCGTGACCGGGCCGGGAAACGTGGCCGGGTCCCCAATGGGTCGTGGGGCGCCATCCGCCAACTCGTAGGCTCCGACGGCATCAGGCACGGTGCTATCCCCTGTTTCGGTTGCCAGCAGCAGGGTTCGCGAGCCGCATTCATTCTCGACGGCGGCGATGTCGCTTCCCCATCCCGACCATGATGCCGCGGACTCAAACGCCGCATTGTAGAGATACGTGCGGCCATCTGTTCCGGCGAATATCCACGCGGCGCGCCCCTGATCCTCGAAGCTGGCCGCGGAAAAGAAGGGCGGCATATGTCTTTGGAGGCCGTCGGGGAGGACGAAGTTTTCAAAAAAATTGCGGGGAATCGATATGCCGCGGACATTGGGGCCGAGCGGCCAGAGCCCTTCGTCGTGACAGGTGATGCTCAACCCGCCCACGGTGTTGCCGTCACAGGTGACGCCGGGCAGATAGGCCCGGTAAACTTCGCCCTGCACGAACAAGCGCCCGCGGAGGTCGCGCGGCAAGGAGCGCGAAATGGGGATGTGAATGCTTAGTTCGCGCTGCCAGCGGCCATTGGAACTCTGGTAGAGGGAAACGGATTCGGCATCGAGCACCAGGAGGTTGCGGCCGAGAGAAGCGAAATCCAGGATGCCGAGGCCTTGCTCCAGCACGCTTTGCTTTTCGATCAGCACCGGCGCGGCGCTCGCGGCCTCTGTCTGTCTGGGCCATTCTTCCATCACCACTTCGCGCGCATCGTTGCGCCGGATTTCTGCCACCCACACCCATCC
>JASHOO010000608.1 GCA_030041035.1 Bryobacteraceae bacterium
CTGCACGGGCACCGAAACCGTCGCTGTCACCGATCCGTCGGCGTGGCTGGTCCACACGTACACGCTCACGCTCGCCGTGTTCGCTCCAAATATGGGCATCTGCGCGTTGATCTGCGTGGGAGAAACGTACATCAACGGAACCGGGCTGCCGTCGATGAAAACCTGCGTGCCCGCCAGTTCGGTCGGCAACGAGGTCCCGGGCGAGCCCCCTGGTTCCGCCTCCGTCGAATCGCTGAGATGCGATCCCGTAATCGTAATCAGTGTTCCCGGCGCAATCTGCGCCGCGTTCCCCCCGCCGGTGAGCGTCGATCCCCCGGTGGTCGCTGTGATCGTCGCGCTCGCCGATACCGCCGCGGAATAAGTGACATTGTTCCCATCGGTGCCGGGAGTTCGGGCAATCAGAATCACCTCCTGCAACGCAGTATCGGCCACGCCAATCACGTTCGGGTCCCCCGATCCCGCATTGATCGCATTCACCAGCGTCTGCACAATGTTGGTGAAACTGTCGTTGCTGACCTCCTTGTATACATAATTCTTGCTGTCTACCGTGATCGTGACCGTATCGTTGGCCTCCAGCGTCCCTCCCAGCGTAACCGTCCCTTCGGCGTAAATCGCCAGGCTGGCCGAGTTGGTCACCCCATTCACCGGCACGTTCGGCGACGCCTCGGTGAAGATCAGCACCCGCTCGTTGTAGGTGTCGGAAACGTAGAGGTTGGTCCCGTCCCAGGCCAGCGCCGTGGGTGTCGCCATCGAGTCGGTGTCGCTCGACGAGTCGTCGGTCATCATATCCGGCTCGCCCAATACCATGTCCGCCGACGCCGCATTTTGCGTGGGGATCTGGTTGAAGATGAGCACCCGGTCATTGCCCCCGTCGGCAACAAACAGCCGCGTGCCGTCCGACAACGCATACCGCGGAAAACTGAGCGTCGAGGCGCACAGGCTCGGATACGTCGGATTATTGTTGG
This sequence comes from Bryobacteraceae bacterium, assembly GCA_030041035.1. Lineage (GTDB taxonomy): Bacteria > Acidobacteriota > Terriglobia > Bryobacterales > Bryobacteraceae > QHXW01. Next base: position 966 of record JASHOO010000608.1, read on the forward strand.
CATCCTTGCCGTTGGAAACCGTGCACATCACCGCAGTTTCCTGGCCGGTCGTGCTGACCGGGCCCGCGGTGGTGGCCGGTGTCCCCGTGAAAGCGTTATCCGGAGACGCACCGTGCATGGCCAGTTGCCCGATTTCTACGTCCGCGGGCTGCTGATTCACGGTGGGGATGCTGTTCCAGATCAGCACGCGGTGATGCCCCAGGTCTGCCACGAACACGTGCGTCCCGTCCGAAGTAACCGAAACCGGGTTCAACAGATTGTTCGCCTCGGCTCCTTGTTGTGCCTGCGTCAGATCCGGCTGCACCCCGGTGGTGAAATTGGGCTGCCCCAGCACCAGGTCCGCCGAAACGCCGTTGGTTTTCGGAACGTGGTTGTAGATCAGAATCCGGTCATTCTGCGTGTCCGCGATATACAGTTTTCCGTCCTGGAGCCATACACCCTGAGGCCCCCGCAGCGAAGCCGCCGTGGGAGGAACCGCCGTGCCCCCGGAGGTGAAGTCGGTCTGCCCGATCACCACGTCCGCGGGCGCGTCATTGCTGTCGGGAATCGAGTTCCAAATCAGCACCCGGTTGTTGTTGGTATCCGCCACCACCAGGATCTGGCCGTCCGTGGCTACTGCCGTGGGCAGGAACAGTCCTCTTTGCGTGGTGTTCGCCGACGTGGCCGAAAAATTCGACTGCCCCAGCACCACGGTGGCGATGCCTCCGCAAACCGGACAGCGCGCCCCCTGGTTGGGCGGCGGAATGATCGGCGGCGGAAACTGGCTGGTCAGATTTTTATAAATCAGCACGCGGTTGTTCACCGGGGTCGCTCCGGCGCGATTCGAATCCGCCACAAAGAGCATATTGTTCGCGTATGCCAGCCCGGACGCGGCCCCGATCAGAGATTGCGTGGCGCCGGGATCGCCTGCCGTGAAAAACGGTTGGCCGATAACGGCCCGCGCCGCCTGCGCTTGGATAAACTGCGGCTGGCCCAGGCAGGCCGATACGCACACCAATGCACACAACAATAAGAAAATAAAACGCCTCATATTAGGAAGTCACCGATGGATTGTCTGAATTCATCATTATAACAAGGGCCCCCCTTACTCGGGCTCCGCATCCCGATCTTGGTTACCTCCGTATCTGCCCACTGTAGTGCCTTGGACTCACGTGTGCCGAATCGTGACACGGGGTTTCGTCTTCCAACCCTCCTGGATGCCCCCGGAAAAAGCGCAAGTCGCGCCAACGCAACGCCGGTTCATGCCTGCCATTTGTAACGCGAGCAGATCCGCCGGACGCAACCGGTGCGTCTGCATCCCCTTTGCCATTCCGCTTGCCCGCCCCTAAAGTTTGATTCTCCGATGGCCGATTTGTGATTCAGGAATGGCCAGCCATGCCGTAGAGCTTCCTGCCGATAACGTACTTGTGCCCAGGGGCACCCGCGCCGACCGCTCGCTTCGGCGCCGCGTTTTCTTGGCTTCCCTCTTGGCCGTGTGCGCCGTGCTTTCGGTCGCCCTCACCGCCGTGTATTTTGCAGTGCGCGCGGAAATCAAAACCGGAGTCCTCGATTCTCTACGCATCACCCAGCATTCTCTGGAACAGGCTCGCTCCGTCCGGAATGTGCGCGCGAGCGCCGTGCTCGCCTGGGTCAGCCGCAATCCCGCCCTCGACGCCAACATGGTGCGGGCCGGGCAAAGCCGCTTGGCCGCTGCTTCCCGCGCGCGCGCTCTCCGGGCGCTCGAAAGTTTCGCTCGCTCGGCGCGTGACACCCTGCAAGCGGAGGCCGCCGCGGTTCAGGCGGCCAACGGCCGATGGCTGGTCGCGGTGCCTCGCCAGGGCCCCGCTGCTCTGCTCTTTGCGAGCGCTACCGGCGTTTCTGGCGCGGGTGTCTGGGATCTGAACGGAACCCTCTATTCGGTCAGTGCGGTGCCGGTGCGATGGCGCCGTCACCCGGCCGGTACCCTGCTGGTCGCGACCCGCTTTGACCTGGCTGGTCTGGACGGGCTTGGCCCGTGGGCTCTTCTGCATCGCGGCCAAGTCATCCGCACCACGCTTCCGCCTTCCATGGCCGCTCAGATTGGCGCTTTACCGCCCGGCTGCTTCCGCCAAGGTTGCGTTTTCACCCTCCACGGCGAAGACTTCCTGGCTACCCCTGTGAGCCGTGCGGCTGCGGGCGATGTGCTGGGTGCGAACGATCAGCTCGTGACTCTCCGGTCGATCGATGCTGCCGCCGGCCAGTTCCTCGGCGGCTTTGGGACGCGGCTGCCGGTTCTTGGCCTGGCTGCCTTTTTGCTGGCGGTTTGCCTTGCGCTGCCGGTCTCGCAAGCCGTCGCCCGCCCCATCCTTCAGTTGGTGGACCGCCTCGAGCGCAGCCGTGCCGCGGGCCGCTGGGTGGCCGACTTCCCCGAAGACTCTCCCATGCGCGAGGTCAACCAGTTGGCCGCGGCCATCAATCGCGCGGCTCTAGAGGTGGCGCACTCCAATGAGCGATTGAACCAGGCCTACATCGATTTTGTGGAAACTATGGCGCAGGCCCTCGACGCACGAGATCCCAATACCGCCGGCCATAGCGAGCGCGTCAGTGACTATGCCACGGCCATCGCTACCGCTCTGCATCTGCCCCCCGGCGAGATCGAAACCATTCGCGTGGGTGCCCGTTTGCACGACATCGGCAAGATCGGCATCTCCGATACCGTCCTCCAGAAGGCTGGAAATCTGACCCCCGAAGAGTATGAAACCGTAAAGCTGCATCCGCAGATCGGCCGCAAAATCCTCGAGCGCGGCGCAGCCTTCGAGCAATATCTGCAACTGGTCGAATTGCATCACGAAGACTTCGACGGCCACGGCTATCCCTACGGCCTCAAGGGACACGGCATTCCCCTGGGCGTCCGCGTGATCCGGGTCGCCGACGTCTTTGATGCCCTCACCACCGACCGCTCCTACCGCAGGGCCATGCCCCTCGATCGCGCTTTCGAGCTGATCGCATCGCGAGCCGGTGTACAATTCGATCCCGACGTGGTCGACGCTCTGCGCGCCACGCTCGGAATTCTGATTTCGAGCCACGCGGCCCCACTTGAGTCTCTAGCCCGTCTCACTCTCTCCTGAATGCCGGCCGGGCTTTCCCGGTTTTGTTGTAGAATACGGCCAAACGACATGTCTTTCATTCAGAACCAGTTTGAAAGGAACTTCATCACGACTTCGGTGGATTATGTGTTCAATTGGGCCCGCAAATCCGCCATCTGGCCCATGACCTTCGGCCTCGCCTGCTGCGCCATCGAGATGATCGCTTCTTCCACCTCGCGCTTCGATATCGCCCGTTTCGGCGCCGAAGTGTTCCGCCCCAGCCCGCGCCAATCCGACCTTATGATCGTGGCCGGCACCGTCACCCTCAAGATGGGTCCGGTACTCAAACGCATCTACGATCAGATGCCCGATCCCAAGTGGGTGATTTCCATGGGTGCCTGCTCCAGCGTCGGCGGCCCGTTCAATACCTACGCTGTTTTGCAAGGAGTCGACAAAATCGTCCCTGTGGATGTATATGTGACCGGCTGCCCGCCGCGCCCTGAAAACCTGTTCTACGCGCTGCTGAAACTCCAGGACAAAATTGACCAGATGACCACACTCGTGAAGCGCCCCACCGACGTCCGCCTGGATGAGTCTATGCTCGAAGATTTTAAGCGCCAGGTCATGATCGCGCAGGTGCAAAACCCCG
>JASHOO010000609.1 GCA_030041035.1 Bryobacteraceae bacterium
AGATACTTCACGATTTCCGCGCCGCCGTTCTGCGTGCGCTCCACCAGGCGCTGCAATGTCGCCGCATCCAGCAGGTCGGGCAATGGAATGCCGGCCACGTTGCTCAGCCGTACGAGCGGCACCATAGTGTCGCCGTGCCCGCCCATCACCACTGCCGTCACATTCTCCACGGCAACCTTGAGTTCCTGCGCAATAAATGTGCGGAAGCGCGCGGTATCCAGCACTCCCGCCATCCCGACCACGCGATGCTTGGGGAATTTCGAAACCATGAACGCTGCCTGGCACATCGCGTCGAGCGGATTCGTCACCACGATCAGAATGCAGTTCGGTGAATACTTGACGCACTGCTCGGTGGCCTGGCGCACCACGTCGAAATTCGCCAGCAGCAGGTCGTCGCGGCTCATCCCCGGCTTGCGCGGAAACCCGGCGGTGATGATCACCAGGTCCGAGTTGGCCGTCGGTTCGTAGTCGTTCGATCCCGTCACGGTCACGTCGTAACCCTGCACGGGGCCGGATTGCAGCAGGTCGAGAGCCTTGCCCTGCGGGACTCCTTCAATCACGTCCACCAAAACCACATCGGCGAGTTCCTTGTCCGCAATGCGCAGCGCGCAATTGGCGCCCACATTTCCGGCGCCGACTACTGTCACTTTTCTTCGCAACTTCTGCTCCTTATCAGGGGAATGCCCAACCGCAATTATAACGGGCCGGCGTGTCTTATTTCGGCGCGAGCGCCTTCACTTCCGCGGGCAGGTCGAACTGGTTCGCCGGCATCTCGATGTTGTAATCCACGTGCTCCAGCGTCAGCAGGAACTCCTGGTCCATCGCGATTGACCGGACTTTGTGCGGCTGCCGCAGCCCGCCTTCGTCTCTGTACTCGCTGAATATGGTCTCCGTCGGAATTTCGCCTTCCGGTCGGCTTGCTGTCACGGTCATCTTGACCATCAGGCCGGTCGTTTTGTCGTAGTATTGGGTTTCCGGCTTGCCCTCTTCGGGTGTGAGCAGCACCTTGTAGCACGGCTGGCCGTCAATCGTTTCCTGGCCCACCGTCTCTACGTGCTTGTAGAGCTTTCGCCAATACAAAGGAGCCAGCAGTGTGGCCTCCCGCATGGCCTCCGCCCGTTCGGCGCCTTGTTTGATGCGCGGGCCTTGCAGCGACGAGCTCTCCCACGCGATCTGCCCATCCGAACCCTCCTTGATCGTGCCGATCCCTTGCAGCTCGACCGTGGTCACAGCCTTGTTCGGATCTTCGCGGACGGAAGTGACGGATCCCTTGATGCCTTTGCCGACAAATTCGAATGTCCCGGTGGACTTTTCGTTGTGAACTTTCTCGTATGCCGCCTTGCCGCCCGTCACTTCGACGAACTTGTCGAGAATGTCTTCGGCCTTGGGAAGCGGCGCGTCCGGCGCGCCCCAGGCGGCGGAGCAAGCCAGGGCCGCGAGAACCAGCGGCGGTATCAGATCGCGGCGGAGATGCATGAGGACCTTCACTTTCGCGTGTTGATCCATTCTATCGCGGCTTCCAAAACCGGATCGCGACCGGCGAGGAGCGCTTCGCGCGTCAGCTTCACTTCCACATCGGGAATCACACCCGCGCCTTCGAGCGGCTGTCCGCCCTCGGAAATATAGTCGGCGAGCGCGTGCTGGAACCCGTCGCCATTGGGAAGACGGTCGATGGCCGAGGGCAGCGCAGCGCCCGCCGTGCGCGTACCGAATACGCGGGCGCGCCCGAGATCTTTCATGCCTTCGGCGAAAATCTCGGACGTAGACGCCGAACAACCGTCCACAAGAATCGCCACCCCACCCCGATACATGGGCATCCGTGGGTTCACCGTGAAATTCAAGGTGGCTTGCCGGGTGTGCATGGTGCCCAGGCGCTGATCGGGCTTGTCGATGAACCAGCCCGCCATGCCCATAGCCATGATGCCCAGGCCGCCGGGATTTCCTCGCAGATCGATGATGACCCCCGAGCAGCCGGCACATGACTGGAGAGCATCGCCGAACTCCGGCATAATACGGGCCGGATCGAGGAACAGATTAAAGGCGATGTAACCGATGCCGTTCCCGATTCGCCGCGAGTGAAACCAGACGTGCATGGGCGGCAGGTAGCCGAACCGGGCCAGGGATCCGGAGGGCTCAATCCGTTCGATGCTCCTGGTCACATGCTGTCCGTGGCCGTCCAGAAATTCTACGCGCGTATCGCTTCCGCCGGCGCCCGAGAGTTTGGCTTGTACGGCGCGCTCCAGATGCAGCTCGAGCATGGTGGATTTCGCATCCATCCCGGCCATTCGGTCAAGCGCCGGAGCGAGAGCCACGCCGTCCACGCTCAGGATCTCCCATCCCGCATGTACGCCTTGAGCCGCGGCCGGTGATCCATCCTCCACCTCGGTAACAAGGGCCTTGCCTTCGAGCACCCGGGCGTCGATCCCGGTGACGGCCGAGCCGGCGGCTTCCTCGCGCTCGTCCAGATCGCCGTAAATATCCGCCGGAATGATGGCGAAATGCGACTTGCCCAGACGATCGATCATCTGGCGCATGATGTGGCGGGCCTCCGACAGGGTGGAGGCGCGCTCGATCGCCGGGCGCAATTCGTCGTGCACCGCCTTCCAGTTCAGGCCGCCGAAGGTGGGATCCCAGTATTGATCGCGAACCGTAGTCCAGATGAATTCAAACGAGTCAATGTTGAGCTTCTTCTGGTCGCTCGACAGCGGCTGCGCATAACCGATCGCCCCGAGGACTATGACCAGAGCGGCCAACCGGATCGGAGACATTTTGCTCATCCTCCATGATGTCTCAAAACCCACCGCGCCGCCCAACGAACCCGTACCGGGCGATTTCTTGAGAGGAACTCCCTCCAGCGGAAACCGAATCATTTGGAAACATCGCGACGGCGGCAGAAGCTGCGCCTACCGGGATTCGAGCCACTGTGACCGGCTCGTTCCAATCAGCCGTCAGACGACGGGCCGGCTCTAGCATTGACGACAACCCCTTTCATTGGTCCAAAGATAAGGAGTACATTACTTGACCCTTCATCGCTCTTTTCCCGCTGTTGCGTTTCTGGCCGCAATCTCTTGCTTCGGCCAGACCACGCCGGCTGCTAAACCGGCATCCACGCCCAAGAAATCAACCACCTCCGTCCGCAAGCAGGGATCGGCCAACCGTACGGCGCCTTCCGACGCACAAATTGAAAAAGACCTTCGCGAGCGCTTGGCCGCATCCAAAATTGCCGCCGATAAGTTCGAAGTTCACGTGCAGGGCGGACGCGCTACCATCACCGGCAAAACCGACGTCCTCCAGCATAAGGGCACGGCCACGAGAATGGCTCGTGCTGCGGGCGCGACCGACGTGGTCAACAAGGTCGAGCCGAGCGAAGCTGCCCGAGAAAAAGCCGCCGCCAATCTCACCAAGGGACGCCGTCGCGCCCAGGTCAAGCGCAGCGAGACCGAACCGCGCTCCGAGCAGCGCTAGCTTTCATTCGCCCGCTTTCGCTCTGCCGAACAAATTTGGAAGATCGCCGCGGCAGGTACGATATCATGGGCGAATGAGATGGGCCTGATCACCATTTCCGGACAGCCCGGTTGCCGGTTCGAGGAAGTGGCGCGCATCACCGCTCAACGGCTCGGCTGGGAGTTGGTGACCGCTTCGCGCATCGCAGCCCTGGTAGAGAAGGAATTTGCGCCGCTCGCAACCGTGCCCGACAAGGCCTACCTGGATCTGGTGGCTTCGATCGTCGGCCGTTTGGCCACTTCCCATCACTTGGTCCTTTGTGGTGACGGGCTGGAGCTGCTATCCAAGCAGTTCCCGGGGATGCTGCGCGTGCACATTGTGGCCCCCGATTCGGTACGCGTGGGCAACGTGATGTTGGACGAACGGCTGGATCGCCCGGCGGCGCGCCTGTCGATCCGCGACCGGGAGGAACGGCAGCGGGTCGAGCGCAAACAGCGATTCGCTTTGTCCGGGCTGCCCGCCCACCTGTTCGACCTCATCCTGAACTCCGAGCAGCTCGATACCGAGCACCTGGCGGACCTGGTCGTGAAGGCAACGCATTCGTCGGGACTCATCGAGCGCGGCTTTCTGTCGGCTGCCGCCGAAGCACAGCTCCAGTTCCGCTGCCGCTTGCGTTTATCGAAACACGGTATCGTCCCGCCCGACAAAGTCGCGCTGCCTCGCAAATCCTTTGCCCACCCGAGTGAAGAGATCTTTGCGAACCTTTTGGACTTCTACCGCATCGCTTGGGAGTACGAGCCACGCAGCTTTCCCATCCAGTGGGACCGCGAGGGGAAAGTGTCCGAAGCCTTCACGCCGGACTTCTACCTGCCCGAATTCGACCTTTATGTCGAGCTGACCACGATGAAGCAGTCGCTCGTGACCAAGAAAAACCGTAAGGTGAAGTTGCTGAAAGAACTATATCCGCATGTAAACATTCAAGTGTTCTATCAGAAAGACTTCGAAAACCTGATCTTCAAGTATGGCCTGGCGGAGCGCGCCGTGAAGGTATGAGCCCCTCCGAACTGCCTGCGGGTGTCGAGCGAGTCCTTTTTACGCAAGAGCAGATCGAGGCGCGGATCTGTGAGCTCGCTGCACAAATTTCGGAACATTACAAAGATAAGAATTTGAAACTAATCGGCGTTCTAAAAGGTTCCGTTTTCTTTCTGGCGGAGCTGGCCCGGCGGATTCGCATTCCCGTAAAGGTCGACTTTCTCGCTATCTCCAGCTTTTCCAACAGGTCCGGCGCTCCGGGTCTGGTGCGCATCGCCAAGGACCTCGACGATAGCATTGAAGGCGAAGACGTTCTGCTGATCGAGGACATCGTCGATACCGGATTCACGCTGCGCTATCTTTTGCAAACGCTTTCCAGCCGCGGGCCTAACTCACTTGCCGTCTGCACCTTCCTCGATCGCACGTCGCGGCGCATAGTACAAGTGCCCGTCGAATACCGGTGCTTCGAGATTCCCGATCATTTCGTCATCGGTTTCGGCCTGGATTACAACCAGCTTTACCGGAATCTCAATTATGTTGCGGTGCTGAATCCCGATCGTGCGGGTTAACACTACATAATCCGTTCGCAACGAGGTAGTAAACCAAAATTATCTTGCAACAATTTCCGCTCAGAACTACTCTCAAGGGTGAAAGGACATTCCAAGTATGGGAAGCGGAATACTCTACGTTTCTCCACATCGTGAAGACGCGACGGTGGTGTCGCGGATGCTCGCTTCGCTTTCCGTTTCAATTGAATATGTTGCGGATGTCAAACAGGCACGCACCAAGATGCAGGGCCGCATCTATGAGGTGATCCTGAGCGCGGTGAACCTTCCCGATGGGACATGGTTGGATGTCCTGGATCTGACTCGGAGGCTCGCTCCGCATTCGGAATTGATCGTTACCGACCGGGATGCCGACGCCAGATTCTGGGCCGAAGCGCTCAACCTGGGCGCCTACGACCTGATTGCCCAGCCCTTCGCCACGAGCGAGGTGCAGCGAATCCTCAGCAATGCCTGCGCCCACGCCTCCGCTCAATGTAAGGCTGCTCGGGCGGCTGTCTAAAGTTAATCATTCACGCCTTCGGGTGGGCCTTGTCGTAAACCGCCATCAGATCGGTCAGCGAAACCTGGGTGTACTTCTGGGTGGTAGACAGCCTGGCGTGGCCGAGTAATTCCTGGATGGATCGCAAGTCAGCTCCATCACTCAGCAGGTGGGTGGCAAAGGCGTGGCGAAAGCTGTGGGGGTGGATGGAGGAATCGCCGGCGAGCAGGGTTGCGTAGAGCTTGATGATGCCACGTACGCCGCGGTCGGTGAGGCGGCCGCCTCGATGGTTCAGGAACAAGGCCTGCAGGTGGCCGGAGCGATCGGCGAGGTAACGCTCTAAGGCATCCGCTGCTTTTCCCCCAAACGGCACCTGGCGCTCCTTGCGGCCTTTGCCGCGGACTCGTAACCAGCGCTCGGCGCGGTCGAGATCGTCTAAGTTCAAGCCTACCAACTCACTAACGCGGATTCCGCAGCCGTAGAGCAATTCCAGAATGGCGATGTCCCGCGCCGGATGCGGCCGCTCGAGCTTTCCGGCGGCCACGCTGTCGAGCAGGGCGTTGGCTTGCTCGGTGGTCATCACCTCGGGGAGTTTCTTAGGACTCTTGGGAGTGCGCAGCAGGCGTGGGGTGTTCACAGAAGCCAGCCCTTCGCGCACCAGGAAGCGGAAGAACACGCGCAGCGCCGCCAGCTTCCGGCGGATGGAGACGGGGCTCAACTTGTGGCCGTAGAGCGCGGCGAGCCATTCGCGGATTTTCAACACGTCGAATTCCGAGGGCAGGGGTGGCTCGGAAGCGGGCGGCGAGAAGTAGTCCAAGAACTGGCGCAGGTCGGACTCATAGGACTTGATGGTGTGCGGCGAGGCGTTGTTGCGTTGCAGTTCTTCGATGAACCGTCCGATTTGGAGCTCTAGTTCAGACATGGGCGTGCAAGGACTCGTTCATGGCGTGAAGGGCGCGGCGGCAGATCTCGGTGTGGCGGGCTTTTTTGTCGTGCCGGAGGCGTCGCGCGGCAGCCTCGTCGAGCGGCGGGAAAAGGTCGAAGGCGATGTTGGCCGGCTGGTAGTTGACGGGGTCGGCGGACGAGATGTAGTGGCAGAGCGAGCCGAGCGCGGTCTCTCGCGGCAGCGGGCGGGGAATCTCGCTCGAGGCGAGGGTTGCCGCATTCCGGCCTGCGACGAGACCGGTGGCGATGGACTCGACGTAGCCTTCCACGCCCGAAATCTGACCGGCGAACAGGATCCCGGGCCGCGCGCGCAGTTGCAGCGTCGCGGCGAGAAGCGCGGGCGCATTGATGTAGGTGTTGCGATGGATCTGGCCGAAGCGGAAGAATTCGGCGCGTTCGAGGCCGGGGATCATGCGCAGAATCCGCGCCTGCTCACCGAACTTCAGATGATTCTGAAAGCCGACCAGGTTGTAACTTTCGGCGCGCAGATTTTCCTGCCGCAACTGCACGACCGCGTAGGGCCGGCGGCCGGTGCGAGGATCGACAAGCCCCATGGGCTTCATGGGACCGAAGCGCAGCGTGTCACGGCCGCGGCGGGCGATCTCTTCGATGGGCAGACACGCTTCGAAGAACGGCGTGTCATCGGGGATGTGCGATTCGGCGGCATCGGCGGCCAGCAGCGCATCCACGAAGCGTGCGTATTGATCGCGATCGAGCGGACAGTTCAGGTAATCGTCGGTACCATCGAGCGACTTGCCGTAGCGTGATGCGCGGAAGGTGATGGACATATCAATGGTAGCGGCGTCGACGATGGGGCTGATGCTGTCGTAGAAGTAGAGGCGATCGGAACCGGTGAGGCGCGCGATCTCGGCGGCCAGTCGATCGCTCGTGAGCGGGCCAGTAGCGATGATGGTGATGGCATCATCGGGGATTGAGGAAATCTCCTGACGGCGGAGCTCGATGAGCGGCTCGGACTCAATGGCGCGAGTGACCTCCGCGGCAAAGACTTCGCGATCGACGGTCAGGGCGTGGCCGCCGGGGACGCGAGCGCGGTCGGCGATACGAATCAACAGAGAATCGAGACGGCGCAGTTCTTCCTTGAGCAGCCAGGAGGCGGAGGGTCCCTGATCCGACTTCAGGGAGTTGCTGCAAACCAGCTCGGCCAGGCTGCCAGTGCGATGCGCGGGCGTTTGGCGGACCGGGCGCATTTCATGGAGAACGGGTCGCAGACCTGCGCGCGCGACCTGCCAGGCGGCTTCAGAGCCGGCGAGGCCGCCGCCGATGATGTGGATGGGGGGATGCAAATCTCATTTTAGTCCGCGACAACGTCCGAGGCATGACTTTCAAGGGTACTACCGGCCTGTCCCAGCCACATTGACAGGTGCACGCGCAGGGCGAGGCGTGCCTCGCCCCTACAGTCTCCTGTGTTACATTAGGAACAAATGAGTAACACGCTCACGGTGCGGCTTCCGGACGATTTGGCAGAATGGCTTGCGCAAACGGCCCGGAAAACAGGTGTACCCCGCGGCCGGATCATTCGCCAGCAACTGGAGAAGGCCAGGAGCTCCGAAGCCCGGCCCTTCCTGCGGCTCGCAGGCCTGGTTGCGGGACCAGCGGATCTATCAACCCGAAAGGGATTTTCGCGCAAGTGAAGGCCATTGCCGACACCGGATTTCTGGTGGCGTTCGGAAACAGAAGGGATCTTCATCACGCCTGGGCACTGGCCATCGGGGAGCGGATTACTGAGCCGCTATTGACCTGTGAGGCTGTGCTGGCGGAAGCGGCATTTCATTTGAATAGCAGCGCCTTAGTGCTGGCATTCGTGCGCGAGGGGCTGGTACGCCCCGCGTTCGTCCTGGGGGATCATCTTTCGCGGCTGGCCGAGTTGGGAGCGCGGTACGCCGACCGGAAGCCGGACCTGGCTGATCTTTGTTTGATCCGGATGAGCGAAATGCATCCGAGGCATGCGGTGGTGACCACTGACATTGGGGACTTCCGGGTATACCGCCGCGGGCGCCGCGAGGCGATCCCGCTGATCTGTCCGCCGGCGGGGTGATGTTGCGGTACTGCCACTGGCAGATCGCATCACTCACGTCACGCGCCGCCCCTATAAGTTCCGGTCTGCCCGCCGACCCGGGGATGAGTGAAACATCATCACTGCGCCGGTTTTGATGTCGCGGGCTTGGTGGCCGCGACGCGAGTGCACTTTCCGCTCATACCCAGTTCCATGGGTTTCTCGCCTTCGCCCCACTCGTCGGTGTATTCATAGGAGTCCTTCGAAACAAACTTCATGGTGTACCGGGTGTGGAATACTTTTTCACTTAAACTGCCTTCGCCAGGCCAAGTCCATGTGTCGCCGCTCACTGTACCCGTCTGGTTCTCCGTCTCTCCCGTATTGCGGTATCCGTGTTCTTCGTATTTCCTAGAAACCGAATTGTAGTAGATGATGTAAGTTTCGATCTCTTTCGTGCCGCCGATGTCGACTGTTTCGATGCAGTCCAGCCCAAATCCGCCGGCTGTCCACGTCTGTCCCCGGTTTTTCCCGTCCCGGTTTTCCGGTTTTCCAGGAAAGATGCGGGCGGATGACGGGAATCGCGAGAGAATAACGCAATGCTAATAAAGAGCCGTCTATGATGAGAAGCCGCTGGGCAGTTTTCCTGATCGCCGCTTTCCTGTTGATGGGCGCCGCCCGCCTGGCGACGGCCCAGGAACAGGTCATTTATAGCTTTTTGAGTGAGTCGAGCGGATACAACCCCAATGGCCCCATGGCCATGGACAGCCATGGAAACCTCTATGGAACGCTGGCAGGAGGAATCTTCGAGCTTTCGCCTCCATCCGAGCCGGGAGGCAAATGGACCGAGCAGGTACTGATCGACGCGGCGAGCCAACCCGGCGTACACGTTCCCGAACGTGGACTCCTTTTCGACGCCAAGGGCAACCTGTACGGGGTCTCGACGAATGAAGGGCAGGTCGAGGGGGAGTACATTACGGGCTATATCGCCGAGGTATCGCCGCCTTCGACGCCCGGAGGAACGTGGACTTCGCAGGTTCTGTATTTGTTCCCCTCGAATGCAAGCACCGATTGCGAGGCCCCGCAGTCGTATCTGACCATCGACAGCAAAGGCAACCTGTACGGCACCTGCATCAACGGAGGCGCCAACGGCATTGGGGGAGTTTATGAGCTGTCGCCTCCTAGCGAGCCGGGTGGAAAGTGGACCGAGCAACTGCTCCATAGCTACGCGCAAGACGGCGTGGACGGCAACTTACCCGACTCCAAGGCGGGCCTCACTTTCGACGCCCATGGCAACCTCTTCGGCACCACCACAGCCGGCGGCACGTATGGCGACGGTGTGGTTTATGAATTGAGTCCCGGCGCGGGCGGCGAGTGGACGGAAACGATTGTCTACACCTTCAATCACAACACAGGCGGACCCAATACCCCTTATGCAGCGGTTATCTTCGACCGCAAAGGCAACCTCTACACCACCACATACAATGGCGGAATAAGCCCCACTGGGGGAGGGGGCGGGGGCGGGGCAGTCATCGAGCTTTCGCCGCCTGCCAATCAAGGTTCCGAGTGGACAATGACCCAGCTCTACACCTTTTCGGGCAAATCCGACGGATCCTCCCCGACCGCCGCCGTCCTGTTCGATGCCGCCGGCGATCTCTGGGGCACTACCTTCCACGGCGGCCCCTACTACGTGAATACCAAAGCCAACACCGACGGCGTGCTCTTCGAGCTCATCCCGCAGTCCGGTAGCGGCGGCTGGAAGGAAGTGGTCCATCACTTTTTCGGCGCCCCGGGCGACGTTCTGGCTGTCACATGGCCCATGATCATGGACAGAAAAGGCAATTTATACGGCTCCGGGTCGGGCGGATCCAACAACTGCGGCAACGGTTTTTGCGGCGGCGTCTTCGAGTACACGCCGGCAGCGTCGGCGCTCGAACTGTCCTTCTCGCCTGCGGCGGGAACCTATGACAAGGCGCAGCCGGTCACCATCCTCGCTTCCGCCGGTGGTGCGGACATCTACTACACGACCGACGGCACAGCGCCCACAGCCTCGTCCACGCTCTACAAGGGCCCGATCGACGTGACCGAAAACACGACCATCGAAGCCATCGCCATCGATGGCGCGGAGACGAGTGCTGTCGCCGAGGCGGCCTATGTGATTGAGACCGCTGCGCCCACGATCACGCCCGATGGCGGCACATTCACGAAGGCCCAGACAGTCACGCTCAAAGACGCAGCCGCCGGGGCGGCCATTTACTACACCACCAATGGCTCCACGCCGACCGATACCTCCACCAAGTATTCAAAGCCGTTCCCGGTGAGCAAGAACACCACGGTGAAAGCCATCGCCGTCGCGCCGGATCATGGGGCAAGCGGGATGGTGAGCGCGACCTTCACGATCAATTAACGCCAACCCCGTCCCGGAGCTGCGGACCGCAGATAGTCTAGCGTGAGCCGACGAGAGTCTCTAAAGGCGGCAGAGTGCTTCCTTCAGCAAGCCCTTCGGTTGTGCTGCGGAAGCGGTTCTGGAGCTGGAGCCAGTAACTGTACTCGTTCTCCCAGCGGCCCAGGGCCGCGGCGAGGCGGTACGGCGTATATTCCGCGAGCCAGGCCGAGCGGTATGCCGTGGCGATCTGGGAGGCGTCATCCATCATGTCGGCGAAGCGGCCGTGGGACTGGTAGACGACTTCAGACTCGATCTGATTCCAGTAGCGTTCGCTGTTGTAAGGTCCGAAAGAGCGCCAGCGTTCGGCGATTTCGAGGGCGTTGAGAAACTTGTAACCGGCGAAATCGAGCATGCGGGCGGCCACGAGCAGAGT
>JASHOO010000610.1 GCA_030041035.1 Bryobacteraceae bacterium
GACACGCGATCGGTGACCGGTGGAAGCCGTCTGCGGGCGTGGTTGGTGGGAGGCGAAGTGGCGGTATCGGTGGTGCTGCTCGCGGGCGCACTGCTGCTTTTCCGAAGCCTAGTGGACTTGCAGGGAATCAATCCGGGGCTGGAGACGTCCCACGTGCTGACGTTTCGGGTTTCGCTTCCGGGTGCGCGGTACGAAAAGACGTTCCAGCGGACGCAGTTTCTGGCAGACGCGACGGAGCAGATCAAGCATCTGCCTGGAGTCATTTCGGCGGGTGCCGTGAGCTGCCTGCCGTTCGGCGGGCCCTGCGCGGGCACCTGGGTGCAAATCGAAGGACAGCCTGCGCCGAAGGCCGGCGAGGAGGCGCTGGCCCTCGTACGAAGCGTCACACCGGGGTATTTTCGTACCTTGCGAATTCCGATCGAGAAGGGCCGCGATTTCACGGCTTCGGACGATTCAGAGGCGGCACCGCACCGTTTCATCGTGAATGAAGCGTTCGTCCGGAAATTCATGCGGCAAGAGCCGCCGCTGGGGAAGAGGATCAGCGTCCTGATGGAGGCGCAGAATCCGTTCGGCGAAATCGTCGGGGTGGTGGGCGATGTGCGAGAGTGGTCGATCGAGAGAGAACCGATGCCGATCGTTTACTACATTTATTCTCACCTGAGCTACACAGGAATGACGTTTGCGGTGCGGACCGAGGGCGATCCGCTAGGCCTCGCTGAAGCGGCGCGCGGCGTGATTCGCGGGGTTGATCCACTACAGCCGATTGCGGATGTGCGGACGCTGGACGCGGTGCTGGGCGAGAATTCGGCGCGGCAGCGGTTTAGCGCGCTGCTGCTGTCGGGGTTTTCGATCGCGGCGCTGATGCTGGCGGCAGTGGGGATTTACGGAGTGCTGGCGTATTCGGTGGCGCAGCGGACCCGGGAGATTGGCGTGCGCGTGGCGCTGGGAGCTGCGCCGGGGCGGGTGGTGGGGCTGGTGGTGGGAGCGGGTGCGCGGCTGGTGGCCGCAGGAGCGGTTGTGGGGATGGCCGGAGCCTGGGCGCTCACCGGGCTGCTCAAGAGCTTATTGTTCGGTGTAAGTCCGCACGATCCGTTGACGTTCCTGATGGCGCCGACGTTGCTGGCAGCGGTGGCACTGGTGGCGGCCTATCTACCGGCGTGGCGGGCGGCGCGGTTGGATCCAATGGACGCATTGCGAGCCGAATAGCGTCCGCACGATTCAGGTTATTTCCCGATGAAAATGATCCTCGAATGTTAAGGGGAACCCTTGACCTGGGGTTTCGGATCGGCTAGCCTGAAACCGACTGCATTCTGAGAGCTTCGAGATGATTGGGGCGTCTCGAGCCCGGCGCGGTCCAAAGTTGATGCAGTCTGCGTCGGAGGGATCATGATTGTTCTGCTGTTCGGGGCTCCAGGTTCGGGCAAAGGAACTCAAGCCAGGTTCATTTCTGAGTGCAGAGGAATTCCCGCTATTTCTACGGGGGACATGCTGCGTGCCGAGTGTCGTGCGGGGACGATGCTTGGGAACGCAGCGTGTGCGGTTCTGGCGAACGGGGGGCTGTTAGAGGATGCGACGATGAACGCCATCGTCGCGAAACGATTACAGCAGCCCGATTGCGCCGCGGGATTCATTTTAGACGGCTATCCGCGGACGATTCCGCAAGCAGTTGCGCTCACCCGATTTTTGGAAGACTCGGGCATGCCGGAGCCGGTGATCCTGCACCTGGATGTTCCGGATGAGGTATTGGTGGCGCGACTCTCTTCGCGCCGGTATTGCCCGGGGTGCGGGCGAACGTATAATCTTCTGGCGCAGCCTCCGGTCCAGCCGGGAAAGTGCGACGGCGATGACGAGGCGCTCGTCCAGAGGAGCGACGACGACGCGGGCGTGGTGGGGGAGCGGCTGAAGGCCTACCACAAACTCACGGAACCGGTCATCGAGTACTACCAAGGGCCGCATTACCATCGCGTCAACGGCGACTGTACACCGGAAGAGATCTCCGAGCAGATCGAGGCGGTTCTCACGATGGATGCCGCTCAGGATGACTGCGAGCCGATAGCGTGTACGAAGCGGCGGTAGCGGAATCCTGTGGGCGGCGGGCGATCAGCTTGCCAGCTCGAGCTCGATCTGCTTTTGGGCGGGATCGAGCTTGAGGATGCGGAAGCTGCGAATCTGGCCGGCGCGCGCCGGTTCACGCTTGACGGCAGACGGACCACCCGTCTGGCCGTGTTTCCACTTGGCGGCCAACATTGAACTGAGGGTAGAAAGATCGGCCTTGGCGGGTGCGGTATCGGCGGCGACATTCGATTCCGCCGGTACGACGGTGCAATAAGCGTGAATGCCTTCGCCCAATTCGATGGTGGCTTTGCCGCGGGAAATATCGGCGACTCGACCACTTACCAAATCGCCTTCCTTGTGCTCGGCGATGTATTCATCTATTGAAGTCGGCTGAAGCTGTTTGAGGCCCAGGCGGATGCGGCGCTTGGCGCGATCGACTTCGAGCACGGCGGCGCGAACGGCCTGGCCGGGCTTGAGAACTTCCTGTGGATGATTGATGCGTTTGTCCGCGCTGATGTCGCCCACGTGAATCATGCCTTCGAGCGCGTCATCAAGCTGGACGAAAGCGCCGAACTTAGTGAGGCTGGTGATGGGGCCTTCGACGATGCTTCCCGCGGGAAACCTTTTCTCAGCCTGTTCCCAGGGATCGCCGAGAGCCTGTTTCAAGCCGAGGGCGATCTTCCGCTCGCCGGCATGAACACCGAGCACCACGACTTCGACCGAATCGCCGGGTTTGACGACGTCGGCGGGCTTGCGAACTTTTTTGGACCAGGAAAGCTCCGACAGGTGAATCAAGCCTTCGATGCCGGGCTCCAGTTCGACGAAGGCGCCGAAATCGGTGACGCGGGTGACGACGCCGCGGACCCGATCGCCGGTTCTGAATTTCTCAGCCGCCGCCATC
The DNA here is from genome assembly GCA_030041035.1 of Bryobacteraceae bacterium. GTDB lineage: Bacteria > Acidobacteriota > Terriglobia > Bryobacterales > Bryobacteraceae > QHXW01. Next base: position 2,957 of record JASHOO010000610.1, read on the forward strand.
CAGGGGTCGGGCTGAAGCTGTTTCATGCCAAGGGAGATGCGGCGGCCGCGCTTGCCGGCGCCCTGCTGCTCGATCTTGAGAATCTGCACTTCGATCTGGTCACCGGGCTTGAGGAGGTCCGCTGGTTTGTTGACGCGGCCCCAGGACATGTCGGTGACATGCAGCAAACCGTCGACGCCGCCGATATCGACAAAGGCGCCGAAATCGGTCAGGGTGCGCACGATGCCGGGCACGATCATGCCATCCTTGAGGTCGTGCAAGCGCTGTTCCCGCGCTTTGGCTTCTTCTTCCTCCAGCACAGCGCGGCGGTCCACCACCACGTCCTCATCGCCGACGTCAAGCTTGATGATTTTGACGCTGATTTCCTGGCCGATCAGTTTTCCTATTTCGGCCGCGTCCCTGGCGCCGCTGCGCGAGGCGGGCATGAAGGCGCGCACACCGACATCGACGCTGAGGCCGCCTTTAACCGCGCTGGTGATGACTCCGGCGATGGAGCGCTTCTCATGAAACGCTTTTTCGAGACCCGCCCAGTCCTTGGGACGTTGCACCTTGAGCTTGGAGAGGCGGTAATAGCCTTCCTCGTTGCGGCCGTTGATGCCGACGCGAAGCTTGTCGCCCGGATGGACGCCTTCAGGAAACTCGGAGGCAGGCAGTACGCCCTCGATTTTCAGACCGATATCGACCAGCACCGAGCCACCCGTTATCGCGACGACGGTGCCCTCGCGGCCGGAGTTTTCGGTCTCGCCGGGCGATGCATGGGCCTGCTCGAATTGGGAAAGGATGTCGCCAAAGGAAGAATCGGGGGCCGTGCCGGTGGCCTCAGGGTCACGGCTGACTGCAGGATTGGGCATGAGACTTTGTTTTTATTGTGGCACAATCGCGGATGAGATCCCAATTCGATGCGCTGGTTCAAGGTGCTGCGGCCGCAGGACATTCTGCTGGTGATGTTGTTCGCGGGTTTGGCGGTGGCAAGCCCGACACGGGATGCGCACGAAGTCGCTCTGCTACTGGCGCTGGCAGCGGTGCAGATTGCCGGTCCGAAGATACCCAGGTTAGGAACCGCTCCGGGCAAGGTGGTGTGGATCGTACTGGAAGTGATTCTGGCCTACACCCTGATTGGACATTCGGGCAGGAATCGGTTGCACGGATGGGGAGTCTCAGGCTTAACCAGCAACTACTATGCGATCCTCCTTCTTCCCATGATTTCTGCTGCCACCTATCTCGGCGTGGTTGGCTCGTGGCTGATCACTCTGCTGTGCTGCGGCGCCTGGGCTTCGTTTCTGCTGTTTGTGAATTTCGAGGAGGTCGATATTGCTCCGGACCAGGCGCGAATCCTGGTGATGTGGACGATGCTACTGGCGGTAGCGGGGAACCTGGTAAACGTGCTGGCGGAGGCGCTGCGTGTGCAATCGGCTAAATATCGGGAAGCGGCCGAGGAACTGACGGAAGCCAATCGGAGCCTGAGCCAGGCGGAGGCGGCGGTGCGGCGATCGGAGAGGCTGGCTGCGCTGGGGCAGCTCTCCGCTGGTCTGGCTCACGAACTGCGGAACCCGCTGGGAACGATCCGCGCTTCGGCGGAGATGCTCGCGCGCAGCGTGCCCGCGGAAAACGAAGTGGCACGCGAAGTGGCGGGATTCATTGCCAGCGAAGTGGATCGGTCGAACTCGTTGGTGACGCGGTTTCTGGATTTCGCGCGTCCCCTGCAATTGAAGCTGGTGCCGTCGGATCTGGCTGAAGTGCTGGACCGCGCGGTAATGCTGGTGGAGCGGGACACGCCGCAGCATCGCGTCACGTTTTACAAGAACTACTCTCCGGATCTTGCCCCGTTTCCATTTGACGCAGAGTTGATGGAACGCGTGTTTTACAACCTGCTGCTCAACGCAGCACAGGCGAGTGACGAGGGCGGGGCGGTCACACTCAAGACGCGGCGGCTGGACGGCATGGCGGAGGTGGCGGTGATCGA
>JASHOO010000611.1 GCA_030041035.1 Bryobacteraceae bacterium
GACGCAGTCTTTCTACGTTTCCACCACCGGCAATGACGCCAATCCGGGAACGTTGAGCGCTCCCTGGCGGACCGTTCAACACGCTGCAGACACGGCGCGGCCCGGCAGCACGGTCAACGTGCGAGGCGGAGTCTACGAAGAGCGCGTCACCATCAACGTATCCGGCAATGCCAGCGACGGATTCATCACGTTTCGAAGCAATCCCGGCGAGACCGCAATTCTCGAAGGAGAACATCTCACTCCCGACCGCAGAAGCGGTATGCTCGTCATTCACGACAAAAGTTACATCCGGATCGAAGGATTCGAGATCCGCAACTTCCGCACGGCCGAACACCGCCTCACGCCGCTGGGCATCAGTGTTACAGGCGCAGGCTCCCACATCGAACTGCTCCACAACAACGTCCATCACATTGAAAACAATTTTCAAGGCCGCGATAGACCCGGGAGCGGCGGCAACGGGTTTGGCATCGCGGTGTACGGCACCGACGCCAGAAATCCCATCAGCGATCTGGTGATTGACGGCAACGAGGTGCATCACCTGAAGACCGGTTCGAGTGAGTCACTGGTGGTCAACGGTAACGTGACCAACTTCCGCATTACGCACAACGTCGTGCACGACAACAATAACATCGGAATCGACGTCATCGGTTTTGAGCACACGGCGCCGGACCCCGCGGTGGATCAGGCGCGAGACGGCGCGGTCAGCGACAACCTGGTTTACAACATCACGTCGCGCGGCAACCCGGCCTACGGCGAGGACCAGTCTTCCGACGGCATCTATGTGGATGGCGGCACGCGAGTCGTGATCGAGCGCAACGTAATACATCATGTGGACTTCGGCATCGAGCTGGCGAGCGAGCATCGCGGGCGCACCACCAGCTACATCACCGCGCGCCACAACCTGATCTATGCCTGCAACACGGCGGGCATTTCCATCGGCGGCTATGGCGCGGAGCGCGGCGGCACCGGCCATTGCACGATAGTGAACAACACGCTTTATGAAAACGATACTTCCAACACCGGTTCCGGCGAGTTCCAGATGCAGTACAACATGACGAATAATATTTTCGACCACAACATCGTTTACGCCGGCCCGCGCTGCCTCATAACGGCCAGCAAATCCGGCCGGGTTGACGCCGGCACACCAACCGTGACGATGAATGACAATGTCTACTACTGCGATGCCGGAGCGTCGGCCAGCATATGGGGATGGTTTCCCGCGAGCTACACGGGATTTGACAAGTGGGCGCAGGCTTCCGGCAACGACGGTCACTCCCGTTTCGCCGACCCGCATTTCGTCGACCCTGCCAAGGCCGATTTTCACCTGCGGCCTGACTCTCCGGCGCTGGAAGCCGGCTACCAGGCACAACAATAGCGATGTGAATCGTTTATTCCACGGCCGCCTCGCCGATCTGCATCACCACCGAGCGCGGCGCGTCGCCCGAGCTATCCGACACCTGAACCAGCATGATGCGGATCAGGTCGTTCTTGGGATCGATCCAGCCCTCGGTGCCGAAGGCGCCGCCGTGGCCGAAGGTCCCAGGCGAGTGCAATAACAGGGTCCCTTCGGGCTGATTGATGATCTCAAACGTCAAGCCGTAACCGGTGCCGCCCAGCCAGCCCGACGGTGTCACATTGGGCGTGAACACGCGTGTCATAGTTTCAACCGTCTGGCGGGAAAGATAGCGCCGGCCGTTGTACTCGCCTCCATTGAGCAGCATCTGGTAGAAGCGGAAAAGATCGGGCGCCGTCGTATAGAGGCCGAACTCCGGTGCCGGGTATTTCGCACCGGCGCGGTATTTCGTGGGGTCGCCGGCCAGAATGTCGCTGCCGGCGCGAACCAGCCTACCGCCCTCATGCCGGTAGACCAGAGCGATGCGGTCTTTCTTGTCGTCCGGCGGAAAGTAGAAGGTATCCTGCATGCCCAGCGGTTCCAGAATGTGGCTGCGGACGAAATGCACGTAATCTTCGCCGGAAATGACCTCGACCAAACGGCCCAGCGTCGCGATGCCCATGTTGCTGTAGCTCCAGCGCGTGCCCGGCTCGAACTGCAAATGCGTGTGCGCGTAGAAGCGCACGGCCTCATCCAGCGGCACCCGCATGGTGCGCGGATTGTCGGCCATTTCACCATCGGGATCTTCCGCCAGCCCCGAGGTGTGATTCATGAGCTGCCACACCGTCGGCGGATGCTCGGGCGGATGTGTGGCTCCCGGACCGTTGAACTTTTCCTGCACCTCAATGCCGCGAAACTCCGGCAGATAGTGTTCGATTGGCTGGCGCAACTCGATCCTGCCCTCCTCGACCAGCATCATCACCGCTACCCCCGTGAAATTCTTGGTCATCGACATGATCTGGAAGATCGAATCGGTCTGCATCGGTTTCTTGTTCTCGACGTCCCGCCAGCCCACCGCTTCCGTGAGCGCGACCTTGCCGTGTCGCGCCACTAGCGCCACCGCTCCGGGAATCGTCTGCTTGTCGACCAGGTCCTGCAATCGGGGGCCGATCATGTGCAGGCGCGAAGCATCCAGACCGCTGCCGGCCGGCGTCTGCGCCACTGCGAGCATGCCGGCTGCGAACAAAACTACGAGAGAACGCATGATGCGCAGTATATCTTGACCCGCGAAAAGCATGTGGATGGGTCTGTGGCCGATGCCGTCAGTCCTCCTCCCGCCCGGGAGGCGTCAGCATCACCGAATGGGCGAAAGTTGACACATTTGCAGCCTGGCCCTCGCCTGATGCATCCATATGGGGACTCCGTCGGGCGATCGGCTTCATAATCGAGCTACTGTAGCAGGGAGGAGTGCGAGTTGAGACGACTACATGCAGATCCGTATCTCCGGTGCCACCGTTGGCTGTGTGGCCTTGCTCTGCTGTTCAGCCCGGCGCTGCTGGCTCAGCAGTCCAGCCAGTTTGAGGGCAGCGTGCCGGCCGGCAGTGCAACATCAGCGCCTCTGGCTTTGAAACTCGAGGACGCCATCGCGCGGGGTCTCCAGACTAATCTGGGCCTGCTGGTTCGCGACTCGACCAGCCTGAGCGTGCGCGCCGAGCGGGTGCGCGCGCTTTCGGCCCTGCTGCCTCAGGTTACAGGCAGCCTCGCGGAAACGGAAGAGGAACTGAACCTGAAGACGTTCGGATTCATCTTCAAGTTCCCGTCCATACCGGGCTTCTCGGGCATCCCGTCGATCGTCGGCCCGTTCCACTACACCACGGCGCAGGCCAACGTGTCCGCCAAAGCTTTCGATTGGAATGCGCGCAAGAATCTCACTGCGGCGCGGGCTAACGAGGAAGCGGCCCGGCTCTCGGTCGAGGACGCACGCGATCTGGTGGTGCAGGGCGTGGCGAGCTCCTACCTGCAAATCATTGCGGATGCCTCGCGCGTCGAGTCCATTCAGGCGCAGGTGAACACGGCCGACGCCATTTACAACCGCGCTGTCGATCAGAAAAAGGCCGGTACCTCGCCTGGAATCGACGTCTTGCGTGCCCAGGTCGAGCTCAAGACCCAGCAGCAGCGCCTGCTGGCGCAACAGAACCAGTTCGAAAAAGATAAGCTCGCGCTGGGACGGGTCATCGGCCTGCCGCCCGGCCAGACGCTCAACATCGCCGACACCGTGCCGTTTGCGCCGCTGGGCGGGCTCACGCAGGATGAGGCGCTGAAGACTGCGCTCGCCGAGCGGCCGGATTACCTGAGCGAAAAGAAACAGGTGCTGGCCGCGGAGGAGACCTTGAAAGCCGCGCACGCGCAGTGGTATCCGACGGTGGATGTGAACGGCTACTACGGTGATGCCGGCCTTTCGCTCAACAACTCGCACGGTGTCTTTGCCGTGACCGGCGCTCTCAACTTCAACATCTTTAACGGCGGCCGAATCCGCAGCGACGTCGAGCAGGCCAAAGCCGCTCTCAAGCAGCGCTCGGATGAACTCGCCGATTTGGGCGGCCAGATCGATTTTCAGGTGCGCTCCGCGTTTCTTGACATTCAGACCGCGGCCGACCAGGTGGCGGTTGCCCGGAGTAATGTCGAGCTGGCCAATGAAACGCTCCAGCAGTCCCGTGACCGCTTCGCCGCGGGTGTGACCGATACCGTCGAGGTCGTGCAGTCCCAGGAATCGGTGGCAGCCGCCAATGACAGCTTGATTTTGGCTCTCTACGCCCATAACGTGGCCAAGGTTGAGCTCGCGCGGGCGTTGGGCTCCGCCGAGCAGGGCATCAAGAGATTCATCGAGGTGAAATGAAATGGCTGATGAGAAAACTGCGGATCCGCAACCGCCGGTTTCCCGGCGATTCGCCCGAAAACCAAAGGGCAGGGCAAGGCAGATTGTGGTCGTGCTGGTGGTGCTGGTGCTGGCCGTGTCCGGATATTTCCTCTGGCAATACCTCAGCTCCTATGAGTCCACCGACGACGCCCAGATCGACGGCCATCTCAATGCCGTCAGCGCGCGCATCAACGGGCAGGTAGTCGACGTCCTGGTCGAGGACCAGCAGTTCGTCCACCAGGGTGATGTGCTGGTGAAGATCGATCCGCGCGACTTTCAGGTGGCCGTGGCCAAGGCTGAGGCCGATCTGACCGATGCCGAAGCCTCCCTGCTCAGCTCGCGGACCGACGTTCCGGTTACCTCCACCACCACCAACAGCACGCTCAAATCGGCCCGGTCTCAGCATGCCGATGCCGACGCCGGCTTGACCGCTGCCGAACGCCAGTTGAATGCCACGCAGGCGCGCCTGGAAACCACTACCGCTCAGGTGTTGGAAGCTCAAGCCGATTACAAAAAGGCCGCAGACGATGAGGAGCGCTACAAGATGCTCGTCGAGAAGGACGAGATTTCCCGGCAGATTTACGATGAGGCGTCCCAAACCGCGGCGGCCGCCAAAGCCACTCTCGCCGCCCGCAACGCTTCCGTGGCCGAGGCGCGCCAGAACGTGACCGTGGCCCAGGCCGCCATCCAGCAGGCGCAGGCGCGCATCGCACAGGCCGAAGCTTCCATCCAATCGGCCCTGACAGCACCGGAGCAGGTGGCCATCAGCCAGGCCAGAGCCAAGTCCGCAGCGGCGAAAGTCGCCCAGCAGAAAGCCCTGCTCGACCAGGCCCGGCTCAACCTCAGCTACTGCACCATCGTCGCGCCGGTCACCGGCATCGCCAGCAAGAAAACCGTGGAAACCGGCCAAAACGTTTCCCCCGGCCAGCAGCTTCTCGTCGTGGTTCCCCTCGACGACATTTGGGTGACCGCGAACTACAAGGAAACTCAGCTCCGCCACATGAAGGAGGGCCAGAAGGTGAAGTTCAGCGTGGATGCTTACGACCACGAATACACCGGCCGCGTGACCGGCATCGGCGGCGCCAGCGGATCGCGTCTCAGCCTCCTCCCGCCCGAGAATGCCACCGGCAATTACGTGAAGGTGGTGCAGCGCATCCCGGTCCGCATCGACCTCGATCCCGGCCAAAACGGCGACCACCGCCTGCGCCCTGGTATGTCGGTCGATCCCAAGGTCTATCTCCATTAATGGAATCCACATGGCTGACCTGAACGAAGCCGCAGTCACCGCAAGCGCACCCGCTCCCGAGCTCTGGAAGCCGAGCTTCAATCCCTGGGCTATCGCGGTGGTGGTCGCCATGGCGGCTTTCATGGAGATTCTGGATACCAGCATTGCCAACGTGGCCTTGCCGCATATCGCCGGCGACCTCGGCGCCACCAACGATGAAAGCACCTGGGTGCTCACGTCCTACCTCGTCTCCAACGCCATCGTTCTTCCCATCAGCGGCTGGCTCGCCAGCCGGTTCGGACGAAAGCGCTTCTTCCTGCTGTGCATCTTCCTTTTTACGATCAGCTCCATGCTGTGCGGCGCGGCACCCAGCCTCGGCATGCTGATTTTCTTCCGCATCCTCCAGGGAGCCGGCGGCGGCGGCCTTCAACCCATGGCGCAGGCTATTTTGGCGGACACTTTCCCCCCGCACCAGCGCGGCCTGGCCTTCGCGGTTTATGGAATCACCGCTGTGATCGCGCCGACTGTCGGCCCTACCCTCGGCGGCTGGATCACCGACAATTACACCTGGCGCTGGATCTTCTATATCAACCTTCCTGTCGGCATGCTCGCCATGTTTCTGGCGTACCGCGTGGTCGAGGACCCTCCGTACCTGCAGCGTCTCAGGGCACTCGCCGTGCGTGTCGACTATATCGGCATCGCCCTGCTTTCTGTGGGCATCGGCGCTTTGCAGGTGTTGCTCGACAAAGGCCAGGAGGACGACTGGTTCGGGTCGCATTTCATCACCACGCTGGCCGTCATCACGATTGTCGGCCTGACTTCCCTGGTGATCTGGGAGTGGCGGCACAAAGCGCCGATCATCGATATTCATTTGTTCAAATACTTCACTTTTGCCAGCGCCAACCTCATGATGTTCATGCTGGGCCTTGTTTTCTTTAGCAGCCTGGTCATGATGCCCCTGTTTCTCCAGACATTGATGGGATACACGGCGCAGACTTCCGGGCTGGTGCTTTCCGCCAGCGGTTTATTGCTGCTGATAGAAATGCCCTTGGTCGGGCAGCTCACGACGAAAATCGCCGCAAAATATATGGTGGCTTTCGGCTGGTTCGCGCTGGCCGTTGCGATGTACTACTCCACCGTGCAGCTTGACCTCTTGATGAGCTTTCGGGCCGCCGCGTGGCTGCGCGTGGCGCAATCCACCGGCCTGGGATTCTTGTTTGTTCCCATATCCCTCATCGCCTATGCCGGCGTCCCGGTCGAGCGGGGCAACAGCGTTTCCGGCATGGTCAACTTCATGCGCAACATCGGTAGCAGCGTGGGCACTTCGATGGTCACCACGCTGCTGGCGCGCCGCGCCCAATTCCATCAGTCCGTTCTGTCGTACCATACAACCAGCTTCGATCCGGCGTTGCAAAACCAGGTGGCCGGTCTCAGCCGGCAGTTGGTCCACGCAGGAATTAGCGCAGCCGATGCACAGACGCATGCCTACGGGCTCCTTTACCAGGGGATGCAGTTGCAATCACAGACCCTCGCCTACATCGACACCTATATGGTGCTGGCCGTTGGAGCGGGTATCATGTTCTTCCTCGCGTTTGCCGTCCGCAAGAACGACCCGAGCGCAGGCGGAGCGGTGATGGAATAGCGGGTAGGGGTGATCCATGATCCGAGTGATTACGATTGACCGCGAATACGGCAGCGGAGGTCCTGATATTGCCGCAAAGGTGGCCCAGCGACTGGGCTGGAAACTGTGGGACCGCTTGCTGACCGAAGAGATCGCCCGGCTGATGGCGTGCGACTGCCGCGTAGTCGAGGAGCGCGAGGAACGGAAGGACCCCCTTCGCTACCGCCTGTTCAAAGCATTCATGCGTGGCAGCTTCGAAGGCAGTTTGAACGCTCCCCGAATCACCATGGTGGACGCTGACTGCATCCGCCAGAGTACCGAACGCGTGGTCACCACGGCTGCCAAAACCGGCAACTCCGTCATCGTGGGCCGCGGCTCTGCATACTACCTCCATGGGCGCCCCGAGGTCTTTCACGTTTTCATCTATGCGCCGCTCGAGGAGAAAGTGCGCCGCCTGCGGACAGCGGGCAAAAGCGAGGCCGAAGCCGCCGAGCTCGCCGACACCGTGGATCGCGACCGCGCCGCCTACATCAAGCAGTACTTCGGCGTCGAATGGCCGGCCCGGGATCTTTATCACCTCATGCTCAACTCCACCCTGGGCGACGACCGCGTGGTCGAAACTATCCTGAATTCAATGGCATCCGCCGATAAGCCGTCCCCTTGATCGCCGCGTCATGGGGCTTGCGAATCCAACCGTTGAGAGTCTGCCTCACATCCAGGCACTATGGCTGTGGCGGCAACAACGCCGCCCCATCAAATAAAAAGGTATGATATAGGCATGATTGAAGATTTGTTACAGCCCAGGCACCTGTTGGTGATTCTGGCGGTTGCGCTCTTCTTTTTCGGGCCCAAAAAGCTGCCGGAGCTGGGCAAAGGCCTGGCTGAGGGGATTCGCAGCTTTAAAGATGGCTTGAAGAAGGCCGCTTCCGAAGAACCCACAAAGTCGCCGGAACAGTAGTCGGTCGCGGCTCCTGCTGTTTCTTCGTTAGATGTGCTCTGCGTGGCGCGCCACGTACTCGTCCATCGATTTGTCTGGCCCGATGTAGTGAAACTCTTCTGCATAATCCATTCCGTATTTCCGTCCCACCACGCGATCCCAGTTCTCCGTGCGGAGGCGCGTGAATTCGTGGATCGCGGCCGTTTCATCTCCTGAAAACACAGGTATCCGCAAGTTCTTCTCCACCAGCGAAGCATTCAGATCGCGCACAAAGTGCGCCATCATGGTCCGGCACGACCTGAGGCACGCCAGTTTGGTTTCCACCGTGGGACCGATATCCACCACCCGGTTCACCAGTTGCGGACCGCGCGCAAAGTAATATTTCTCGCGCACGCTGTGCGGCTTCAGGCCGGCAGCGAAATGCTCGGGCATATCCAGGTGCCCGCCCGACATCCAGCAGGCGGCTTCCACCGCCTGCGCGGTCACATAGTGGTCCGGATTTTCTTCGTAATGGCCCCAAGGGTCGTAACTGAAGACCGTGTCCACCTTGAGCAGACGGAACAGGAAAATCAGCCGGGCACGGATCTCGGTGCGCGCCACATCGTCCATGCGATGATTGCGGTAGCCCAGGTCGAACGCCTGTTTCAATCCGCAGGCTTTCAAAAATTCGCCGGTGTCCCGCTCATTGGCCGCCACGGTTTCGCCCAGCGTCAAATCGAACGAGTCTTTCTCATCGTTGCTGGTGCGGATGAAGTATCCGGTGTAGCCTTCTTTCAGAAGCTTGGCCACGGTGCCGCAGCAGAAATGCGGCCCATCGTCCAGATGAGGCGTGACCAGCGCCAGGACCTTTCCCTTGTGCGGCTCGCCGGTTGCCGCCCGCTCGATAATAATTTCGCTCGCAGACGCTGGGGCCTGCGCCGCGGCCGCCAGACCGAGAGTGTTCGTGAGAAACTGTCGCCGTTCCATGCGAAGCATTCTCGCATGTTATGGCTTTCGAAAGCGCGTGAATCTTTGGGTGTCCACGGCGGCAATGCCGGGGAGCGTGCGGGCGTCCGGAGCGGGTTCGCCGATGGCGGTACGAATCGGAACCACACCCGCCCAGATCGGTAGCGCGTAGTCCTCTTCTTCATCCAGCGGTCCGCCCGTGCGCACTTTCGCCGACACTTCATGGAGCGGGAGGGCCAGCACGCTGGTGCTTTTCAATTCCGGCTCAGTGGGCTGGCGCACTTCGTCCCAGCGCCCCGGCACGATGTGATTGGTGAACGAGCGCAGCGCGGCCACTTTTTCTTCGGGATCCGTCACCAGCCGCGCCTTTCCCAACACCATCACCGAGCGGTAGTTCATGGAGTGATGAAATGCCGAGCGCGCCAGCACGAAGCCATCGACCAGCGTTACCGTGAGACAGACATCGACGCCCTGGTCGAGCGTACGCAGCATGCGGCTCGCGGCCGAGCCGTGAATATAAATGGTGTCATCCACACGCGCGTAGCCGGTGGGAATCACATAAGGCTGGCCATCGACCGCGAACCCCACCTGGCAGAGAAAACCCTCATCCAGGATCGCGTGGACCTGCGATTTGTCATAGACACCGCGCTTGGCGAGGCGCTTTACCTGTGTGCGCGTAGTGGGTGTGTAGGCATCCATCCACTCCACTTTATCGCGAAGAGTGCCCTGACTCGATAACCCATTTGGGCACGCGGCCTTCGGCATCGTCTACCACATGTTTGCCGAGTGTGTCTGCGGTAAGTTCAAACCAGGAGCCGCCGTCGCTCGTGTACTTGCCTGGACCGGAATAAGCCGGATCACTCATGGCGTCTTCCAAGGTTATGAAGCTGTAGCCGCGCTTGCGCATGATGGCGATGGAATCGCGCAGGGTGACCGAATTCAGCTCGCTGCAGTGGATGAGCAGAATCTGCGGCACCTCGTACCCGAAAAGTTCGCGCGAAATCCGCTCCGCTTCGCCGAATTCCACGTCAATCGCTCCCAGGTAAGCCTGGCGAATCTTTTCCGCCAGATCGGGTTTGCCGGCGCGCAACACGCGGCTGTAAGGCCCGGCGAACATATAATCCTTGTAATCCACCGTGACCGGCGCGACGCGGTAATGATGCTGTTCGAGAAAGTCCGCGAATTTCTGGCGCACCTCGGGCGTGGGACCGCAATCGAGGAATGGATAACGGAACCAGACGAGCTTGCGGCCGCGCTCGGCCATCAGGGCGCGGATGATGACTTCGCCCTGAACCACGTTATCCTCAAACTGCCACAACGGTATTTTATTGAGGCTGGGATGCGAATAGGTATGGTTGCCGAGATCATAGCCGGCATCGAGCCAGTTGGCGAGCACGGCCGCGCGGGCGTCGCGCTGCCCCTCGACGCTGAGCTGCCGCTCGTTGATGAAGATGGTGGCGGGAACCTTTTCCGCCTCGAGAGAGCCGAGCAGGCCGGCGGAGATGCGCTGGAATCTGTCGAGGTCCTTGAGCTCGCCGACCGCGGGGCCGTCGTCAAGGGTCACGGCGATGCGGCGCCCCTCGGGCAGGGCCTGAGCCGCGACCCGGCAGAGAGAGGCCAGCGCGAAGGCGGCGGCCAGCAGGCGCGGAGCAGGCGGTACTTTCATGGAATTGTCTCAGTTCCCGATTCTACCCCCTGTTCCTGACCGGCAAACCCTTAGGCTTTTTCCGGTGATTCCCTGTTGCTTTCCCAAAGGAAGTATGGCATGCTTCCTGTAGGAAACCCAATAAACCATGAAAGAGAGAGCGGACGTTCTGCAAGGCACGCTGGCCTTGATGGTTCTCAAGACGCTGGATGTGCTCGGGCCGTTGCACGGCTATGGCATCGCCCGGCGCATCGAGCAGATCAGCGGAGATCTCCTCAGCGTCAATCAAGGCACGCTTTATCCCGTCCTGCTGAAGCTGGAACAGGAAGGCTCCATCGCCTCCGAATGGGGCAGCTCCGAGAACAATCGCAAAGCACGCTTCTACCGCTTGACCCGTGACGGCCGCAAACAATTGCGCGCCGAAACCCGCGATTGGGAGCAGACCGCCGCCATCATCGCGCGTTTCTTTACCGCGAAAGCAGAGCATTTCCAATGAGAGCGTTGCGGCGATCGCTGAAGCGCCTGACTTCCTGGATGCACCGCGAGCAGGACGAAGCCCGCCTGCGTGCGGAAATCGAAGAACACCTCGCCATGCAAACCGCCGAAAATCTTCGCGCCGGCATGCCGCCCGCCGAGGCGCGGCGTCAGGCTCGTCTGAAATTTGGAACGGTCGAAGCCATTCGCGAGGACTATCGGACTCAGCGCGGATTGCCCTTTCTCGAAGATCTCATCCAGGATGCGCGCTACGCGTTGCGGCGACTGCGAAAATCTCCGGCATTCACCCTGACGGCGGTCCTGACCCTCGCGCTCGGCATCGGCGCGACAACTTCCATTTTCACCCTGGTGTATGCGGTCATCCTCAAATCACTGGCGGTAGCGAATCCCGATGAACTGCTGCGGCTGGGCACAGAGTCGCGCTGCTGCTATTGGGGCGGCTACAGTCAGGATAAAGAGTTTTCGCTCGTTTCGGGTGAGCTGTACAAATATTTCCGCGACAATACCAAGGAATTTACGGAGCTGGCGGCGTTTTCGGCGAGCGAGTCGGCCGTCGGTGTCCGGCGCGCCGGCAGATCCGATCCGGCTGAGCTGTATCCGGACGAGGAGGTTTCAGGAAATTACTTCGCCATGTTCGGCATTCAACCCTACGCCGGGCGGTTGCTGACTCCGAACGATGATCGCCGCGGCGCGCCGCCGGTAGCAGTCATGAGCTACCGCCTCTGGAAGCAAAGGTATGGATCCGACCCCTCGGTCATCGGCAGTGTCTTTAATCTAAGTGACCGGCCGTTTACCGTCGTGGGCATCACGCCGCCCGGATTCTTCGGCGACACGCTGCGCGACTCTCCACCGGACTTTTTTCTGCCGCTGGCCGGCGATTATGACATCAACGACCCGCAGACCCACTGGCTGGATTTGATCGGCCGCATCCGCCCCGGCGCTGCGCCCACCGCCATCGAAGCCAAAATGCGCGTGGAGCTCAAGCAGTGGCTGCGCTCGCACTGGGGTGACATGACCGCCAACGATCGCGCGAAATTTCCACAGCAAACCCTGTTCCTGCGGCCCGGTGGCGCGGGCATTACGAGCATGCGCGAGGAATATGAGCACTGGCTCGAAATTCTGATGATGGCTTCCGGTTTTGTGCTGCTCATTGTTTGCGCGAATGTGGCGAACCTGATGCTCGTGCGCGGTCTGGAGCGGCGGCGGCAAACGTCGTTGAGCATGGCACTCGGCGCCCGAGCTTCGCGGCTGGTGAGGGAGGCGCTCACCGAAAGCATTCTGCTCTCGCTATTGGGGGGTGCCGCGGGTCTCGCCATCGCCTTTGCCGGAACGCGCCTGATTGTGCATTACGCGTTTCCTGCAACCACTGGTTTGGGCGGGATTCCGATCAACGCCTCACCCTCCACGCCGGTGCTGCTGTTCGCATTTGTGATTTCGCTCGCGACAGGAGTCGCCTTCGGCATCGCGCCCGCATGGATGGCCACACGCACCGATCCAATCGAGGCTCTTCGCGGGGCCAGCCGCGCCACTGCCCGCACCGGCTCGAGAACCAGGAAGACGCTGGTGGTTTTGCAGGCCGCGCTCTCGCTGGTTTTGCTCTCCGCGGCGGGATTGCTGACCGCCGCGCTCGCCCATCTCGCGAACCAGGATTTCGGATTCGCCCAGGACCGGCGCATCATCATGCAATTCGATCCCAGGCTCGCCGGCTATCAGCCTGAGCAACTCACACCCCTTTACCGAAACATCCACGACTCGCTGTCGGGCGTTCCAGGCGTAGCGGCCGTGGCTCTGTGCATCTACTCGCCGCTGGGCGGAAACAACTGGGGTGCCGAAGTCTGGGTGGATGGACGTCCGCACCCCGGACCCAACGAAGAAAGTTTTATTTCATGGGATCGGATAACGCCGGGCTACTTCAGCGTTATTGGAAACCCCATCTTGAGGGGCCGCGGCATCACGGAGCAGGACAGGACGACAACACAGCACGTCGCCGTCATTAACGAAGCGTTTGCGCGGAAGTTCTTCAAGAACGCAGATCCCATAGGAAAATATTTCGGACGCGATGAAATGGGATCGCGCCTATACGAAATCGTCGGCGTGGCCAAAGACGCCCGTTATCTGGATTTCGGCCTCGACAAACCGGTTGCCCCGTTCTTCTTTTTGCCCGTAGAGCAGCATGATTTTCCCCCTGCGCCCGGGGCGGCCGAGGTCAGCCCGAGTTCCCACTATCTGAAGGACATCGTGATTGTGACCAGGCCGGGGGCGACCGTGTCCGTGGCGGCGCTGCGGCACGCCATGGCTTCGGTCGATCCCAATCTGCCGATCATCCACATTCGCACCCTAAAAGATCAAGTCGCCGGCACGTTCGGGCAGCAGCGGCTGATTGCGCGGCTCACGTCGTTCTTCGGCATTCTTTCGCTGGTTCTGGCTTCGATCGGGCTCTACGGAATGACAGCTTACAACGCCGGGCGCCGCGTCAGTGAAATCGGGGTGCGCATGGCGCTCGGTGCGGATCGCGCTCAGATTATCGCGCTGATACTGCGAGGCGCCTTCGCCCTGGTTCTTCTCGGTCTCTTCATCGGGCTGCCGATATCGCTTGCCGCCGGACGATTCCTCGGCAGCCAGCTTTACGGCACGACTCCTTACAATCCGGCGGTGACGCTCGTAGCCGTCGTCACGCTCGCGCTGTGCGCATTGGCCGCATCCCTGATTCCTGCCTTACGCGCCAGTTTGATTTTGCCGCACGAAGCGTTGCGCGCCGAGTGAAACCCGAGACTGCGCCCCATCCACGCCGATAATATAATTCGATCTTGTCCTACCGCTGAATCGCTGACGGAAAAAGATGTTGGTGTCATTTCTAGCCTGGGTCTGGGTGCACTTGCTCGCGTTCACCGAGGCCGCGCTGGTCCTTATTTATATCGATGGCGCATTTCGTTATCCCGATGCAGGTTCCCATCGCTTCACACGAATCGAAAAGTTACTGGGACAGTTTGCCAGGCGGAGAGCCGCGGCGGTTGCGGCGGTCATCGCGGTCGCGTTCTTGCTGCGCGGCGCGATCTTTCCCATCGCGCCCATTCCGGAGCCGGGGGTCCACGACGAGTTCAGCAATCTGCTGGCAGGCGACACCTTCGCTCACGGCCGGCTGACCAATCCCACGCATCCGATGTGGATTCATTTCGAAAGCTTCCAGATTGAGCAGAAGCCCAGCTATGCTTCCATGTACCCGCCCGGTCAGGGATTGGTTCTCGCGCTCGGCGAGCGCCTGGGCAATCCGTTCTTCGGCGTTTGGATCATGGGGGCGCTCATGTGCGGCGCCATCTGCTGGATGCTTCAGGGATGGTTCAGTCCGGGCTGGGCGCTTTTTGGTGCGGGAATCGCCGTCATCCGTCTGGCGGCGTTCAGTTATTGGTCGAACAGCTACATGGTGGGTGCGCTGCCGGCCGCTGCCGGTGCACTGGTTCTGGGCGCGCTGCCCCGCATCCTGCGCCGGAGACGGGCGCGCGACGCGATCGTCCTCGGTATCGGAATCGCCGTGCTCGTGAACAGCCGGCCCTTCGAGGGCGCAATTCTCACGGCCGCCGTCATTCTGACCATCGCGTACCACTTCGTGCGAAAGCGCGTTGGAGTACTCGGTGCCGCGCGCACCGTTGCGCTGCCGCTCGCGCTGGTGCTCCTGCCAACCATGGCGCTGATGGCCTATTACAACTGGCGCGTATTTGGCAGCGCGTTCACCATGCCTTATCAGATCAATCGCGCCACCTACGCGATCGCCGGCGTGTTTCTATGGGACACACCGCATCCTGCGCCTGTCTACCGCCACCAGGCCATGGCCGATTACTACACCCATTGGGAGCTGAGCGCGTTTCAGCAGGCGCGCACACTCGCCGGTTTTCTCAATCTCACGTTATGGAAGCTAACCGGCGCGTGGCAATTTTATGTGGGACCGCTGTTGACGCTTCACTTGCTGCTTATCCCGGTGACCTTCCGGGACCGCCGGATCCGGCCGCTCTGGCGGATTGCCGGAGCCGTCGCGCTCGCGTTATTCGTCGAGACCTGGTTCATGCCGCACTATGCGGCTCCCGTGGCGGCGCTGATCCTGGCGATTTTCATCCAGGTGCTGCGGCATCTTCGCGTGTGGTCGTGGAAAGGCAAACCGGTGGGGAGGGCGCTGGTCCGCATGGTTGCGGTTGTGTGCGTGCTGATGCTGGGAATACGCGTCGGCATCGGCGCATTTCATTTGCGTGTGAATCTGGGATGGCCGAATACCTGGGCCACGGTGTGGACCGTGCCCCTGGGGCGCCAGAAGCTGATTTCGGAGCTCGAATCGCGACCGGGCTCGCACCTGGTGCTGGTGCACTACGGTCCGGCGCATGATCCGTTCCGCGAATATGTTTACAATGACGCCGGCATCGATCATGCGCGCATTGTGTGGGCGCGCGATATGGGTCCGGAACAGGACCGCGCCTTACTCGACTATTTTCGCGGGCGCCACATCTGGACGCTCGATGCCGATTCCGAGCCGCTCAAGCTGGTGCCGGTGAACTGAGCGCGCGGCGTCACTCGCTGATTCTGCCGCGAAGCACCGTCACCGAAGCTGTGGGCAGAGTGAAAGTGGCTTGCGCACCTCCCGCCATGGCTGTGCCGATGGGCGGGCCGTCGGGATCGGCGTGGCTGTGCGGGCCGTCGCTCTTCCATGCGTACTGCTCGCTTCCAAAGGTGACGAACGAAACCGCGCCGGAAAAAGCCGCGCTGCGCCCGGTTTCCGAATTCTCGAACGCGACGCGCACGGTGTGCGCATTGGTCTCATCGCGATTGACCAGCATCAGCGACCAGTTGCCGTCGGGACGATGCAAAGCGTAGGAAGTCACCAGCACATTGCCCTCATCGTCTTTAATGCCTGTGGAAGATGGAAACATGTGATGCACGCCGGAGTGGTGCGCGGCCCACTCCAGGTTGATCAGGTGCGCGGTCCAGTAAAAGGCCGTGTAGCCATTGATGTTGTAGTCGCGATCGGAAACAAAATTCGACCAGGAGGCCGGGCCGAGGCAGGTATTCTGGATGCCTTGCGGCTGGATCGGCGAGTGGTAGTAGGCGGCGCCTCCGCCTTCGAAGAACGAACCGATGCTGTCGGCCAGCCACAAGCCGCCCCAGATCGTGCTCATCGGGCCGGTGAGGCCGGCGGACACGCTGCTCTCGGTCACCATGAGGGGTACATCTTTCGGGACGCCGTCGGCGTGCCAGACCTCGAGAATGTGTTTCATCAACTGCGGTTCCTGGTACATTGTTTTCCAGGTGATGTTGCAGCGCTCGAACGGGTAGTGCTCAAAGGAAACGAAGGCCAGATCGGAGAGCCGGCCGTGAGCTTTCAGATAATCCACGAACCGTCCCATCCAGGACGTGCGGCCCTGCGCATCCGGCCACACGCGGATATCTTCGTTGACGCCTTCGAAAATCGGACCACCCAGTTTAAGCTTCGCGTCGACTTTGTGAATCGCCGTGGCCCACTGGAGATAAAGCGCTGCGTAGTCTTCCGGGATGGCGTGCTTGCCGTCCGGCTCTTCGCCCATTTCGATGTAGCTGATCGGATAGCCGCGCTTCTCGAGGTAAGCGATCTGCGCCGCGGCATCGTCGGGGGTGCCGTAGAGCAGAGTTACCGGAATCATGGCAGGCAGGTTGTTGGTGAGACCGCTGGTAAAGAAAAGATCGAAGCCGCTGTGCTGGTATCCGCCGCCGGCGTTGACATCGGCCGCTTCATGCCACGGATCAATCGACGAGGCGCAGTAGGCAGGCGCGCTGCGGCCGGTCGCGCCCTGCGCGGCGTCGGCGAACGCTCCGCTCGCATCCATCGTTCCGGCGTGAATTTCCTGAATCGCGTAGCCCACGCAGTTGCGGACGTCGCCTGAGCCGTGCAGATCGCAGGTGTTGGATGATTCCGTCATCCAGATGCGAATGAAGCGGGTCGAGACGGCAGACCCCGTGAACTGCAACGTTACCGTGCCGCCCTTGCCATTCCTCACCGCGCCGCCTGAGGGGAAGGTTTTCCATTCGCCTTTCGGCCCGTCATCAAAATCCAACGCACCCGTTCCCACCCAATACTGCACCTCATATCTGGTCGCGTAGGGGCTGGCCCAGGCGATCTCGACCGCGCTCACCGGCTTCTCGGATTTCAAATCCACCACCACCCATTGCGGGTGCAGCGCATCGCTTTCGCCCGTGAATTTGCTGGTGAGATACGGATTGCTTTTCCAATAACTGAGGGTGGCGCCCTCGACCGGACGGTCGCCGCTGGTGGCAAAACCCCGGTGCGGCAGCGAGTAGGAAAGAATGTAGCGGATCGGTTCCTTGAGCTCCGTGCTGCCCGTAAAGTAGCCGCTCTTATTGGTGGCATCGCTCCAGGTGCCGTTGTCGTTCCAGTGCCAGGCCGCCATGCGCAGCTCGGAATTATTGCGATAAGTGATCGGTCCCCAGCCGGCGGAGAGCGATTCCTCGAGGATATGCGGCGTGTACACGAGATCGATATCGCGGTGGGACAACACGTCGATCGAGCTGCCGAGAGCGCTGTCGGGATCAAACGCATTGATGGCGTGGCCGGGCGTGATATCCACGTGGACGGTGGCCGGCTCGGCGGCGCACGCGAGGAAGGGAAGGGCAGCGGCGAACGTAGTTGCAATAGTCCACTTGCAGATTCTCATGGATGCAAAATAAGGCTCCCGGGCGCAGATTATATCGTCATTGCACAAGGCCGGTTTCCATGTCACCCATTTTAAAGTTGCCTCCGGCTAATATCCCGGGAGCAGACTCGGAAGTTAACCGTGCTTATTTTCCGGTTTGCAAGGTCTGGTAGGCATCGCTCAGACCGTTGTTGAGTCCGATTGACTTCAGCTTAGCTTCAATGCGGTCGCGAACAGCCTCGGCATCGGGGAAGTCTTGGTCGGTCCAAAAGCGATTCTCGCGGCGGAAATAGCCTATTTCCTCGAGAAAATCCACCCCATATTCGTACGCATCACCTAAAGTGTCATCCAGCTCGCTCACCTTGAATGAACCGTCCGGCTGATAAGATTCAGTCAAGCACCAATGCAGCATGCGGGAAATCTCGGCGCGAACCCGCGCCCGGGTGGCAGCATCCAGCGTTGGCCAGGCATAGCGGAAAATTTTTGCCGCGTCCCAGTTCAAATGATTCTCGTAGTGACCGTTAAATCGAATGCCGGTTGGAAAGTTGACGTCGTCAACTTGCAGCAGGTGCCTGGCAATCATGTCTAGATGGGGCACTTGGCCGTGAAGGTCTGAAATCACGTGGAAGGTCATGGAAACGTCGTCCATTTTCCAAACCCTTCCGTGCTGATCCACCAACCATTGGCCCCAACAACCCGTAGCGGAGTTCTGCCAGCGCGCCACAAAGCTCCTCAAAGCGGCCCTGAGTCCAGGATGAAAGGCGTAGCAGCCCTTTGTTGATGGCCAAACAACAACCGCGCCAGCGCAGAAAAGGTCTCATTGAGCCGCTCCTCGTTGAACACCCGCGTCGTCGCGAAGTTGTCCATCAGGTCCGCATCAAGCACCGCCGTAAGATTTTCCGGCGAGTTAATGCGATCCAAGAACGAGAGCGGGTATCGCGGATTCCCCTGGCATTGATTGACGTGATCTACGGAATAATAAAGCCTCAGATACCAAGACGTGAATCCCAGTCCCCAACTTCCGTCTAAGGGCTGCTGCTCGGTAGCCAGGAGCTGCTGAGATGGAGGCAGGGTAAGACTGTGGCGAAGCTCGGCAATCTCGGCCTCGGTGTCTTTGACGTCAGCCGTGAAATTCAGCAGCCACCGGACCTCACGATAAATATGCATCGAGTACTGCATCCCCTCCCCAGAGGACTGGCGGCGCACGATCTCCTCGACGAGAGGCTTCAGGGCCGGCTTGAACTGCTTCAATCGCCTGTCCCGATCGATCACGAAACCAGCAAAATCCCAATAAAACAGCGCACTGTCCGCGAGCCGGCGCCCTACTGATTCATCAGACATCGGCGGCGACGTGAAGACACGCGCGTGCCAAATCCTGAACGCGATCACGGCACGTTCCAGTCCATCGCGCTTGAGGTAAACGACCGCTGCCAGAACCAGCAAACCGGATACCACAGCCAGCCAACGCTTCTTAGTCACGGCAAGCGACGCGCTCCCCGAACGTTTCTCGCGGGATAATAGGGCAGAAAACAGGGTCCTCATCATAAATTCTGCCACTTGCCAGGCCGTTCCGCGGTAAGGTGGCGTCAATTTAAATCAGTTGGCGAAAGCGGGCCGCCAACTGTGACACGAGCCTTATAATCTAGGGGAGATATGTTGCAGCAGCTCGGCCGCTACCGGATCACCGGACGGCTCGGCGCGGGCGGCATGGGCGTAGTTTACCTGGCCGAAGATACCGTGTTGGGCCGGCGCGTGGCGCTCAAGACGGTGCGGCTGATGGAGGGTTCTGATCCGACTACCCTCCAGGAACTGGCCGAGCGCTTTTTGCGCGAGGCGCGCATTGTCGCGCAGATGGACCATCCCGGCATCGTCTCCGTCTACGACTTCGGATACGAAGGCGAGACCGCTTACCTGGTGCTGGAATATGTGGCCGGGTCCAATCTCGCGAACCGCCTGGAGCTGCCGCCGAAGCTCGACCGGGCGGGTTGCACCCGAGTGTTGTATGAGGCCGCTTCGGCGCTCGACTACGCGCACAGGCGCGGTGTCGTGCATCGAGACATTAAACCCGCCAACCTGCTGCTGACCGAGGATGGCCGCGTCAAGGTGGCGGATTTCGGGATCGCCAAGCTCAGCGGTTCCACCACCATGACGGCCACGGGAATGCTCATGGGAACGGTCGAGTATATGTCGCCCGAGCAGATCCGCGGCGAATCGGTCGACGGGCGCAGCGATCAGTACTCGCTGGCGGTGCTGGCCTATCAGTTGATCACCGGCAAGCGGCCGTTTCAGGCCGATTCCGCCATTACTCTGGCGCACATGATCGTGTACGAACAGCCCACACCGGCGAGCACCGCCACGCAGGGCGCGATGGCAACCCTCCATGTCGACCGCGTTCTCGCCCGTGCGCTGAACAAGCAAGCCGCCGCGCGCTTCGCTACCTGCACGGAATTTGTCCGCGAGCTGGAGCAAGCCTGGACCGGCGGTGTTTCTCCGGTTACGCCGGCGGAAGCCCCCACTGTCTCCTTGGCTTCCATCGAGACCGCGCCGCTCGAAGTGCCGGCCGCGAAAACAGCTCCGCCTCCGCCGCCCGTCGCTGCGCCGCTTTCCGCAAGCATTCCTGCACCGGCGCCGGTTCCACCGCCGCTACCGGTGAGCGCTCCTGCTGCCCCGCAAGTTTCCCATGTGCCGCCGCCCGCGGCGACGGCGCGGTCGATGAAGTGGATTTGGGTGGCAGTGGCGGTGCTGGTGGTCCTGGCAGGTGTGGGCGCTCTGGCTTTGATCAAGCTGGGACCGAGTCTTCTGAGAGCGATTGCGCCGGCGTCCGGCGCGCCCGTGGCTTCCAACCAGCCGGCGCCCGCTGCGCCGAAGGTCGTGCCGCAATCCACCCCGGAAACCACG
>JASHOO010000612.1 GCA_030041035.1 Bryobacteraceae bacterium
GTCTCGAACCCGGTATCCTAAACTGCAAATGCTTTCGCGCAGAGAACTGATCGCGGTAAGCGCCGCGTTGCCTGTCCGCGCGGCGCCGGCGGGCACGATGTACCTGTGTATGCATCAGACCACCTCTGCCGGATCGAGCTTCCGGGCGTCGCTCGAAGGCTACGCGCGGGCGGGAATCCGCTACGTGGAAGTCATTCCACCGCTTCTCACCGACTTCCTGAAGCAGGAGAGCGCAGCCGCAGCCAAACGACTGATTGCCGATTTGGGATTGACGGCGGTTTCGATGGGCGGTGTTCGCGGCCTCGCGGAGCCGAACCCGGGGCGCGCCGAGGCGCTCGAACAGCTCAAGCGCGTTGCTGGACTCGCCGGAGAACTGAGTATCGACCGGATTGTTTGTCCGTGCGGAACCAGCGAAAAATTTACAAGTGAAGACTACGCCAAAGGTGTGGAGAATCTGCGTGAGGCGGGCGAGGTGGTGCGTCCGCTGGGCGTGACGGCTATGCTCGAATTTATGCGCGGCTCAACTTTCATAGGCACGCTCCCGACATCGCTGAAGGTGACGCGGCAGGCGGCGCATCCGAACGTCCGCCCGATGCTCGATTGCTATCACTTCTGGGCGGGACTGAGCAAATTTGAAGATCTGGATCTCGTGCGCGACGGAGAGATTCATCATGTCCATTTTCAGGATGTGCCGGACATTCCGCGCGAATTGCTCGACAACAGCACGCGCAACATTCCCGGTGAAGGCGTATCGCCGTTGGTACGCATTCTAGGCAAGCTGAACGAGAAGAAGTACCGTGGACCTTTGTCGGTGGAACTGTTTTATCCCGCGCTGCAAAACGGCGATCCCTACGAGGTGGCACAGCGCATTCGCCGGCAGGCGCAGCCGATACTCGAGCAGGCGGGCGTTCTGTGAGCAACGACGGCGCGACTCCGCTTTTTAGAGTCACCAATCTGAGAAAAATTTATCGCTCGGGCACGACCGAGCTGGTGGTATTGGAAGACCTGAGCTTCGAGGTTGCACCCGGCGAGCGGCTGGCGTTGGTGGGCGAGTCGGGCGCGGGCAAGTCCACGCTCATGCATTTATTGGGCGGTCTGGACAGGCCAACAACCGGTACGATATACTACAAAACGAAGGATATATCAGGGCTCGGCGAAGCCGAGTTGGCGGATTTCCGGAATCAAGAAGTTGGGTTTGTTTGGCAAATTCACTATCTCTTGCCGGAATTTACGGCGCTAGAGAACGTGATGATGCCGTTATTGATCCGAGGGCGGGCACACGCCGAGGCCGGCAGGGCGGCGGCCGCGAGGCTGGAGGAGGTAGGACTTGGAGCACGCGCTGGGCACCGTGCGGGGGAATTGTCCGGAGGCGAGCAGCAAAGAGTCGTACTGGCGCGCGCCTTGGTGGGCAACCCTTCGGTCCTGCTGGCCGACGAGCCGACCGGGAATCTGGATTTCAGGACCGGAGAGATGATCTTCGATCTTCTGACTACCCTGCACCGATCTCATCAGCTCACATCGATTTTAGTGACTCATAATCTGTCGTTCGCGCAGAGGTGCGATCGTGTGTTGCGGCTGGAAGGCGGATCCCTGGCCAGCGGTTCACCGGAAAACGTGCATCCGGAGGCGGGCAGGGAGTATCTTGGGTATTAGGCTGTTGTGATAAGCGGGGGCGCTACGCAGTATGTTTGAACGTTATACCGAAAAAGCCAGAAGAGTCATCTTCTTCGCACGTTATGAGGCCAGCCAGTTCGGCAGCCCGTTCATCGAGACCGAGCATCTGCTCTTAGGCCTGCTGCGCGAAGACAAGACTCTGGCGAACCGCTTTCTGCGCTCGCATGCGGCTGTGGAATCGATTCGCAAGCAGATCGAGGGCCACACCACGATCCGGGAGAAAGTATCGACTTCAGTCGATTTGCCGTTGAGCCACGAGTGCAAACGTGTTCTGGCGTACGGCGCCGAAGAAGCCGAGCGGCTGAGCCACAAGCACATCGGAACCGAGCATTTGCTGCTGGGATTGCTGCGTGAAGAGAAGTGCTTTGCGGCGGAGATTTTGCACGAGCGCGGGCTGCGCCTCTCGGCGATTCGCGAGGAACTGGCGCGGGCGTCCTCGGAGAAAGTCACCTCCAGCCGGCCCAAGGAAAGCTCACTGCTGGCGGAGTTCAGCCGCGATCTGACGCAGGCGGCGATCGACAACTCGCTCGATCCGCTGATCGGACGCGACTATGAATTGGAGCGCGTGGTGCAGATTCTGTGCCGGCGCACCAAAAACAATCCGGTGCTGATCGGCGAACCGGGCGTGGGCAAGACGGCCATCGTGGAGGGCCTGGCGCAGCGCATCGCAGAAGGTGATGTGCCGTCCTTTTTGGCCGAGAAGCGGATTCTGGCGCTGGATCTCTCTCTGATTGTAGCCGGCACCAAATACCGCGGCCAGTTTGAAGAGCGGCTCAAAACCATCATGAAAGAGCTGATGGAGAATCAGAATGCCATCATCTTCATCGACGAGCTGCACACGCTGGTGGGCGCGGGATCGGCCGAAGGATCGCTGGACGCCGCCAACATTCTGAAGCCGGCGCTGTCGCGCGGCGAAATTCAGTGCATCGGCGCGACCACGCCGGGCGAATACCGCAAATCGATTGAGAAGGACCGATCGCTCGAGCGCCGCTTCCAGGCGGTGAAGGTTCCGCCGCCTACCGAAGGCGACGCCATCAAGATTCTGTTCGGTATTAAGGACCGCTACGAGAAGTTTCACGCGGTGGGATACACGGACGATTCGATCGAGACCGCGGTCTATACATCGAGCCGTTATATTCCGGACCGCTTTCTGCCGGACAAGGCCATCGATCTGATCGACGAAGCGGGCGCGCGGGTAAAGCTGCGGCAGACCACGCTGCCCGCGGATCTGGCGGACATCCAGAAGCGCATCAAGTTCATTGTGCACCGGATGGAGAACGCCATCGCCAACCACGAGTTTGAGAAAGCTCGCTTCTATTCCGACGAAGAGCGCAAAGAGCGCGAGAACATGCGGCAGTTGCGCGAGAAATACAATCTCGACGACACCTCGACGGGCATCGTGACCAAGGACGATATCGAGGAAGTAGTGGCGCGGTGGACGGGCGTGCCCATGACCGCGATCAAGGAAGAAGAGATCACCAAGCTGCTGCGCATTGAAGAAGAGCTGCACAAGCGCATCATCAGCCAGGAAAAGGCGATCTCGGCGCTGGCGCGGGCCATCCGGCGTTCGCGCGCGGGCTTGAAAGCCTCGGCAAGGCCGGCGGGATCGTTCCTGTTTCTAGGACCGACGGGTGTGGGCAAGACCGAAGTGGCGCGGGCGCTGGCGGCTTTTCTGTTCGGCAGCGAAAAGTCGCTCATCCGCTTCGATATGTCGGAGTTCATGGAGAAGCACTCGGTATCGAAGCTGATCGGTTCGCCTCCCGGATACGTGGGTTATGAAGAGGGCGGGCAGTTGACCGAGCGCGTAAAACGGTCGCCCTATTCCATCATCCTGCTGGATGAAATCGAAAAGGCGCATCCGGACGTGTACAACATTCTGCTTCAGGTGTTTGAAGACGGACAGTTGACCGACGGACTCGGCAACCAAGTCGATTTCAAGAACACCATCATCATCATGACCTCGAACCTGGGGGCGCGGTTTCTGGAGAAACGCGGGCACCTGGGCTTCTCCGCCCCGGCGACGGAAGGCATTCCGTCGAAGGTGGAAGACATGGTTCGCGGCGAGGTGAAGAAGGCGTTCAACCCCGAATTCCTGAACCGGCTGGATGAGGTGATTCTGTTTACTTCGCTGGCGGACGAAGACCTGCTCAAGATCATCAACCTCCTGGTGGAGCAAGTCAACCTGAACCTTGTGGCGAAGCAGATCAAGATCCGGCTGACCGAGGATGCGGCCAAGTACATTCTGGAGAAGACCTGCGCGGACCGCAGCTATGGCGCGCGGCCGCTGCGGCGCGCGCTGCAGAAGTACATCGAAGACCCGCTTTCCGAGGCGCTGATTCAGGGCGCGCTGCCGAGGCCTTCGGAGCTCGAGGTGTACCTGGGTGATAGCGGCATCTACTACCGGCCGGTGATGGAAGCGCAGCCGGTGGGCGCGGGCGATGTACCGCCGGAGCCGGTGGCGGGCATGCCGCTGTATACGTTCTAAGACCGAGACTTCACCGCAGAGACGCAGAGGCGCCGAGAAAAAACTTCCAGGCGTGTGTCTTCTCCGCGTCTGTGCGCGCCTCCGCGGTGAGTCTTTACTGATCCAATAGCCGGTTC
>JASHOO010000613.1 GCA_030041035.1 Bryobacteraceae bacterium
AATCCCTCTTATATTTTTTCCGGCCAGCAGGCGGTCTGGCAGCGGACTTACGCCAATCTCGCGCCGCGCTTCGGCTTGGCCTTCCGTCCCTTTGCTCAGGGTCATACCGTCTTGCGGGCCGGTTGGGGTATTTATTATGATTCCAGCCTCAGCATCGCCACCGATCTCGTCAACGGCGGTCCGTTCAGTTTCGGCCAATACATAAGCCCCGAGTACGGCATCTTCCCCTTGACGTTGAGTTACGGGTTCATGCCCGGCTTGCGCCTGCCCTCGGTGAGACAGTGGAGCGGCCTGGTCGAGCATGCCTTCGGTCTTCAGACCGTCTCGGCAGCCTATGAGAGGTCAGACGGCTACGATCTTCTCCGCCGCGAAGTCGGCGGCCCGCAGTCTCCCGACTCCTTAACCCTCCTCGCGCTGGCCACCAATCATGGCTTCTCTCGATACAACGCCCTCGATCTTCAATACCGGTTGAAACCTTCTCACGGTTTGAGCGGCATCGCCTCCTATTCCTGGTCCCACTCCATCGATAACAGCTCCAGCGATTCCGTCCTCTATTGGGCCGGTTCGGGCCTCAATGCCGCAGGCGATCTCGGTCCCTCCGATTTCGATGTGCGCCAGTCTTTCCAGGCTGCCCTCACCTATGAGACTCCACGGAGCCCATCCAAATCGTTCCGCTCGTCGCTTGTGCACGGTTGGGCGTGGGACACCGTCATTCACGCGCGCACCGGATTCCCCATCACCGTGCTCGACACCGACTACTCCATGGGTCTCAGTTTTGCCAACGTCTTCCGGCCCAATCTCGTCTCCGGCCAGCCCATCTGGCTGCCCGACCCTTCTGTTCCCGGTGGTCGCCGCCTCAACCCCGCCGCGTTTCAGCCCGCCCCTGATAACATCCAGGGCAACCTGGGCCGAAACGCCATCACCGGCTTCGGCATGTGGCAGCTCGATCTCGCCATGCGCCGCGATTTCGCGCTCGATGAGCGCCGCTCGCTTCAGTTCCGGCTCGAAGCCTTCAACGCACTGAACCACCCCAACTACGCCGATCCGGTCGCGTTCCTCTCCAGCCCCCTGTTCGGTCAGTCCCCTTCCATGTTGAATATGATGCTCGGCACCGGCAGCCCCGCCAGCGGCCTCACGCCCCTGTTCCAAGACGGTGGCCCCAGATCTGTTCAACTCACTTTGCGGTTTCGATTCTGACCGCCCTGCAGCCACTATCCCGGCTTCAGGACTCTCCGAGCCGGCGTGGCAACTTTCGCTTCAAGTCCGGCCAGAATTCCTTGAGGACATTGGAAGCTGCATCAAAAACTAACTGTGTAGCGTACCTTCCCAAATTATTTCCGAGGCTTCGGCTGTCCGGATAGTAGGCGTTAGAGATAGCCAAGGACGTCGCGGCGCCAACAACCTCGGAATAATTGAATTGGTTCTTTCCCGAATCGCCGCGAGTGATAAAAAGCCGGCTCACCGCGTATCCCAGTCTCGATGGCCGGCTGCCCTCGCCGCGGCGAAAGTAGCGCGGGTCCTGATGCAGCAGCGTCGGGAAAACGCCCTCGGTCATCACGTTTTCTATGGCGAAATCAGCGTACGTCGTGCCGAATCGGTGAGCATAGCCCTCTATCCCTTGCCCGAACGAAGGATTTGAATCACTCGCTTGCCCGATCCCCGAAAGGATAAAAGTTTGAGTGATTATAGCCCGATCTGTCGCGTCGTCCCAGGCAATCGCAAACTTTCCCCGAGCCGTCAGCGTCGCAGGTTCCGAATCGTCGGTTGTCCGGTGATTCGTAAACAAAAACAGGATGCGCTTGTCTTCGGTTTGCGGTTGCGCATTCTGTTGCGCGCCGGTATTCTGTTGCGCGCTAAGGTTCAGAACCGCTGCGGCTACCAATGCGAGACGATACAACGAAAACCGAATCATGCCTGCTTGGATGCTAGTGCCCGCATTCCGTTGCCGCATTCAAACGGACAGCAGCGATCCGCTTAACTGTCTTTAGCCAAAATCGTGCACCGGCCGCACACGCAATCGCATCAAAGCCATCAAGGAGGGCTTGTATGAAAGCTGCAGTCGTTCCCGCTGTAAATAGTTCGTGGCAAATCCAAGACGTTGCCCAACCTCAGCCCGGGCCCAATCAAGTGCTCGTGAAAATGCACGCCAGTGGCATTTGCTACACCGACGTGCATCTGACGCTCGGACATTTTCCCGGAGCATTTCCCCGAATCCTCGGCCATGAGCCCGTGGGCGAGATCGTCGCCGTGGCTCCGGACGTCATCACGCGGAAAGTGGGCGACCGCGTGGGTACGGCCTGGATTCAATCTACCTGCGGACGCTGCGAGTGGTGCCAACGTGGCCGCAGATTGTTCTGTCCGTATATGAAAGGGACGGGAGTCGACGTGCAAGGTGGAAACGCCGAATACATGTTGATGAATGCCGACGCTACCTATCTGATTCCGGACAAGGTTTCCTATGACCAGGCAGCACCTATTTTCTGCGCAGGCTACACCGTCTATAGCGGGCTCCGCTGGGCCGATCCCAAACCGCATGAGCGCGTGGCCGTGCTCGGGATCGGCGGGCTGGGACACCTGGCCGTGCAATACGCTAAGGCAGCAGGCTTCGAGACTTTCGCCATTTCCCACTCGCCCGACAAAGATAAGATGATCCGCGATCTTGGCGCGGATGAAATCGTCCGCGACGGCAAGAGCCTTGCTGACGCGGGAGGCGCTGATGTGATCCTCAGCACGTCCAATTCGACTAAGTCAATGGCGGACACCATCCAGGGCCTGCGGCCGGACGGCCGGCTGGTCGCCATGGGCATCGACGCAGAGCCGCTCTCGATTCCACTAGCCGATCTCATCCTGAAGCGCATTCGGGTTCTTGGCAGCCAACAAAATGGCCCGGAATATCTGTACGAGGCGCTGGATTTCGTGGCGCGAGGAAAAGTGAAGACCATGGTCGAGACCTACCCTTTGACACAAGCGCCCAGGGCCTACGAGCGCGTTGCCGATGGCAAGGCCCGCTTCCGCGCCGTCCTCACCATGTAATCGCCGGTCCCAACCGTCCATCCGGAAACTGGCCGCCCCTGGACACGGGTTTTCCCGCAATGATAGCCTGACTGACGCGTATGGCTCTTATTCTTGCCATTTCAGCGGTAGCCGTCCTGGTTGCGGTACGCCTCTTTATGCCTCCGGTCGCGGGTCTGCTCAAAATCGGTCTGGAACGATGGGGTAAGCGAACGACGATTGTGCTCTGCGCGGTCTCACTCGTCGGAGCGGCCCTCGCCGTTGCCCTTTCCAGACCCTAAACCGGCAATCCTCTGCACCTTTCAGCCTCACTCCGCTCTCAACAATTTTGCGCCATCTGGTAATCTGAGAAGGTGGGGACCCAGAAACAGGAACCGGACGTGAATACTATGCCCGAGGGGAACGAGGAGCGTCCCGCCGCCGGGACCGAGGTCGCCGAAGCGGCCGCCGATCTCGCCGCCCAGCTCACGGCTCTTCGCACGGAGCGCGACCGTCTGGCTGCCGAGAAAGCCGAACTGCATGATCGCCTCCTGCGCCGCCAGGCCGACTTCGAAAATTACCGAAAACGCGCCGAGCGCGACCGCTCGGAATTCGTCCAGTTTGCCGGCATGGAGTTCGTGCGCGAGCTGCTGCCCATCCTAGACGATTTCGAGCGCGCCCTTAAAGTCGAATGCGCCGATGCCGCCTTCACCAAAGGCGTCCGGCTGATTTATACACGCTTGTACGAGGCTTTGAAAAAAATGGGCTTGGAGCCGATGGATACTGTAGGCAAGCCGTTCGATCCCAACCTGCACCAGGCGATCGAACGCGTGGAAACCGGCGAGGCCGAGGATCAAACCATTCTGGATGAGTTCCAGAAAGGGTACAATTTTAAAGGCAAGCTGCTTCGGCCCGCCATGGTCAAGGTTGCCGTCCGGCCCTCCTGACTCTGAGCCATGCCCGTGACCAAACGCGATTATTATGAAGTGCTCGGCGTTAGTCGTGACGCCGACGACCAGCAAATTAAGAGCGCCTATCGCAAGCTCGCTCTGCAACATCATCCCGACCGCAATCCCGATGACAAGCAGGCCGAGGAGAAATTCAAGGAGGCCGCGGAAGCCTATAGTGTTCTGAGCGATCCGCAGAAGCGCGCCGCTTACGACCGCTTCGGGCACCAGGGGCTGCAATCGGGTAGCGCCGGATTCGATCCCGGCAGTTTCGATCTCAGCGATATTCTGGGCGAGTTCTTCGGCTTCGGCGATATGTTCGGCGGATCCGGAGCGCGCCGCCGCAACCGGCCCCAGCGCGGCCAGGATGTCCGCTACGATCTCGAAATCCGCTTCGAAGACGCCGTCTTCGGCATGGTGGCGGAGATTCAGGTGCCGCGCTCGGAATTGTGCGATCGCTGCGGCGGCAAAGGCGCCGAGCCCGGCAGCGGCCCAACCACTTGCCCCGCCTGCCACGGCCGCGGCGAAGTCATCTACCAGCAGAGTTTCCTCTCCGTCCGCCGTACCTGCGGCCAGTGCGGCGGCGCCGGTCAGGTCATTCGCACGCCCTGCCGCCAGTGCCGGGGTCAAGGCTACCAGCAGGCAAATCGCAAGCTGAAGGTCAATCTGCCCGCGGGCGTCGATAACGGTACCCGCCTCCGCCTGGCGCATGAAGGTGAGCCCGGAGGCAACGGCGGTCCGCCCGGAGATCTGTACGTCGTTCTCAAGGTCAAGGAGCACCCGTTCTTCGAGCGGCACGAGTATGACCTGCATTGCACCATCCCGGTGAACATCGCGCAGGCGGCCTTGGGAGCCGCCATCGAAATCCCTACCCTCGAAGGACCCGAAGCACTCAAGATCCCCGAAGGCACCCAGTCCGGCACCCAGCTCCGCATCCGGAACAAAGGTGTGCCCCACGTGAACAGCCGCAACCGCGGCGATATCGTCGCCCATATTGACGTCAAAACCCCAACCCGGCTCACGCGCGACCAGAAAAAACTGCTCGAACAGTTGAGCGATACCCTCCCCGCCGACAACCAGCCCTCCGAAAAAGGCATTTTCGAAAAGGTAAAAGACTATTTTGTGTAACGCCCCATCTGGCCGATAAGCCTGTCGTGGGGATTCGTTTACAGCGGGCAGTCGCGTTGGAAACGCTGGACTTGTGCGCAGAGCTGCGCGCCCTTGTGCCTCCTCCACCTTCATTGGTGGTATTAGCCGCCATTGCCGTTGCCATCTGTGCCGGCCGCACCGGTTCACCGGCCGGCTTCAACCCGATGGCTGATTTGAGCGATGCCGAGTACCAACGGCGATACGCGCTGGGCAGGCGGCGGTATCTCGCAGAACGGGCTGTAAAAAAAGCACTTAGGCAGGCATGGCTGCGCGATCACGGCCCCTGGCTCCTGCTCGCGGTGATCGCCGTTCTGCTCGTCGTGGCTCTCGGCCTGACCCAACCCCACCGCTTCATCGTGCTGATGAGCCTCGTGCTCTATAGCGGTCTGGCCTGGGTGGTCTGCTGGGCGGTGCGGGCGTCCTGTTGAATTCCTGGCTGGCACGCGGCGTGCCTGATGCCTGGATGTGACGCCGAATCCCTTTATTTTGTGCCACTTTGATTCAGCAGCGTTCCATTCCGGAACCGGATTTGGTAACCGGGAGCTCCGGAGGCTCGATCGGGCTCGGGAGAAGGGTTACTTCGATGCGAGAGGCCGAGCCAACCAGAAGTTGAAGGAATCGTTCGGGTTATGGTGCTGGCGGTTGAAGATCCCGCTGGTTTGGTTTGAACGCCAATCACCGCGGTCTAAGTTCGGCCGCGTCCACCTGGAACTGTTCACGACATCAAATAGGCTTACCGCCGGCGGTCAGGAAGTGATCCGGTCGCTCTGCGCGGCCTTCGCCGTGAACGGGCACCCTATGGTCTCGGCGCACAACGCCGACTGTGACCGGGTGCCTCTGCGCCGGGTGGAGGATCTGGCTAAAGCTATCCTCCGATCCGCCCTCAGAAACCACGAGCGGGATACGCACGACGGGTTACGGCGTGCCGCCTCTGCATAACTTGGCTTGTATTGTGAGACTTACAGGGCTATCATCCTGTGATGCCGCAAGCCAAATCCATCTACAGCGTTCACCCCAGCGTCTTGATGGTCCAGCGCTGGGTTGCCACGCTGCCGGAAAAGACCGGTAAGTCGTTGGAACAATGGATTGCGTTGGTGAAAAAGTCAGGGCCGCACACGGAGCGAGAGCGCCGGGAGTGGCTGAAAACAAAGCACCATCTGGGAACAAATGGGGCAACGTGGATTGCCGAGCGCGCGGAGGGCAAGGGACAGGAGGACTGCGATCCCGCGGCTTACCTGGCAGCCGCAGAAAAGTATGTCGCCGAGATGTTCAGCGGCTCCAAGTCTGCTCTTCGGCCACTTTACGCCAGCCTTCTGCAACTTGGCCTGAAACAAGGGAAAGACGTCAAGGCCTGCCCTTGCCGCACCA
>JASHOO010000075.1 GCA_030041035.1 Bryobacteraceae bacterium
AACGGTGAGACACAGACATACCAAAACCACAATCGTGAGTCTCGAAGCGGCGCGAGGGAGGAGTCTAAACCTTCGCATGGTTTGCGGTCCTCAAGCTCTGACAGTTGTGAGCCGGTGGGAGCCGTCCGACTTATTCTATTACTCCGCGTCGCGGGAGATGCTTGTCCTAATTCTCACGGTTGCGGAAACCGAACGCATCCCCAGTATGCGGGGTCGGCCTGTACCTCGATGGTGGTAGCGGCAAAGCCTGCACTGACCCAAAGCCCGAAAACGAAACAACCGAACGCTGCAGGCGGATGTGGTCGCCTGGTCGGAAATGGAGGAGGACGAATGCCGAGGAAAAGAGGAGATCATCTGCGCTAGCGCCTCGCGCCGGCCAGTTTGCCCCGGAGGCACGATACAAACAGGTCACCAGGCCCGTGCCTGGGTTTTCCAGAGGTGCCACCACCATGCGGAGATAGTCCCTCTCCACCACGATGTCGCTGTCATTGATCACTAGTACCGGATGCCGCGCCGCCCGCGCCATCTCGGCGAGCGACGCGACCTTGGCGTTCGGCATGTTGCTCGGGCACTCGATCATCCGGATCTGCCGCTCTGGAAACTCCGCGGCCAGTCGCGCAATATCTTTTCGCGCCGGATCATCCGGATCATTCAACCCGAACAAAATCTCGTACTGGGGATAATCCAGCAGCGCGTGCGAGCGGATCGCCTCGTAAAATTGCGGGTCCCGCCCATGCACCGGCTTGAGAATGGAAACCGCCGGCTGAAATCCGGATTCCTGCGTCTTCCGAACCCCGATGCGCCGCAGTGCCGCCACCAGCGCGATCAGTTGATAGATGCCCGCAAGAATAGCGGGACCCGCAAGGTATGCCACTAGCGGCGCCCACCGCCTACAGGCGCGGCCCTGTTCCTGCGCGGCAACGGGATTTTTCTGAGCCGCGACCAGAGGGCGCGGTCAACGCGTTCGTTATGGCGCGCCACCCACTACACCGTCAGCAGCCCCACGCCCGCCGCCACCAGCACCACGCCCGCCCAGCGCTTCGCCTCTACCTGCTCTTTGAGCAGGTACTTGGCCAGAATGGTCTCCAGGATGTAGGTGCTCGCCGTCACCGGCACAGCGAAACTGATCTCCGCAATCGACACCAGCGCCATGAAGGCGAAAAATGAAATCGCCATCGCGACCACCGAGGCTACAATGTACCGCGATCGCACCAGCGCCGCCGCCGCCCGCCCCAGCGCCCCCGGACGAAAGTCGCGGATCTCGCCATGGTGACGCATGCCTAGCGATTGCAGTACATTGCCCGCCGTACTCGCCAGCACGATGATCCAGACCAGCAACCACCTCATGAGCGCGCCTCCGGGCGATGTTTCCCCGCGGTATTCGGGTTCGTGCTGCCCACCAGCGAGACCCCGGTCATGATCAATAGAATGCCCGCCCAGTGCGCCGCCGAAACGGCTTCATGCAGGACAAACCGCCCCACCAGCGCCACCAGCACATATGCCACCGAGGTCACCGGCAGCACGTAACTGAGATCCGCCCAGCTCAGCAGCGCCATCATCGAAAGCAGCCAGACGATCAGCAGCGAAGTTCCAACCGCTACCCATGGATTGAACAACGCTCGGATGTATGGAACCGGCGATAGCGATACCAATTCGCCCACCGACTGCATCCCGCGGCTCAGAAATGAATTCCCGGCAACGTTGGTCGCCACCACGATCGCCGTGAAGAGGCGCGTCTTGAAGCGGGGAGATGCGGCAGACATACGGAGGGAAATGAACTAGTCGCCCGCGCTCGTGGCCACGGTGGCTGCTTCCCTCTGCTCGTCGATGAACCGCCTCCGCTTGGAGCGAAGCGCCAGGTACTCTCGCGCCTCCTTGGCCAGCCGCCGGCGCTCTTCACCGTCGAAAATCGCCTTCCGCACCACGCGCCAGATCACCTTCGGCCTGAAGTAATACTCGGCGTAAAACTGCTCCACCGCGTCCATCAGCTCCGCCCGGTCCAGCCCCGGATAGATGATGTTGGGAAGCTGGTGTCCGGTCTCATCGGTCAGCGATTCGATCGCGATCAGCCCGTTCTGCTTGACGTAGTCGTAAAATTCTGTCCCCGGATACGGATGCGCCACCGACACTTGAATCGTCTCGGTATCCAGCCGCTTGGCAAAATCGATCGTCTTGCGGATGCTTTCCCGCGTTTCACCGGGCAGCCCGATGATGAAATCGCCGTGGATCGTCAATCCCAGCTTCTTGGCGTTCTCGGTAAATCGCAGCGCCATGTCGATCGTCGCGCCCTTTTTGATGTTCTTGAGAATCTGCTGCTCGCCGGATTCGTACCCGACAATCATCAGCCGGCACCCGGCGTCCTTCATAGCTTTCAGGGTTTCGTAATCGGTAGTGACGCGCGAATTGCACGACCAGGTGAACTTGAGCGGCGCCAGCTTCTTCGAAAGCTCTATCGTCCGGCCTTTCTGATAGTTAAAGGTATCGTCGTCGAAGAAAATTTCCTTGGCTTGCGGGTGTGCTTCGAGCGCATAGCGCACTTCGCTCACCACGTCATCGATCGACCTCTGCCGCCACCGGTGGCCCGAATGCGTCTGCGGCCACAAGCAAAACGTGCACATCGCCGGGCACCCACGCGTGGTGTACATCGAAATAAACGGGTGCAGCAGGAATGGAACGTTGTAACGCGTGATGTCCAGGTCGCGCTTGTAGACCTTGGTCACCCAGGGAAGTGCATCCAGATCTTCGATATAGCCGCCCTCCGCATTGTGCACTAGGCTGCCGTTGCTCCGGAAACTCACCCCCGGCAGCTCCTCCAGCGGCTTGCCCTTCGCATAATCCGCAATCTGATAGTCGAACTCCCGGCGCACAATGAAATCAATGGCCTTGTTGCGAAGGGTTTTCTCCGGATCGATGGTCACCGGCGGCCCTACAAACGCCACCTTCAGCTTCGGGTTGGCGTCTTTCATCATCCCCGCCATCTCCACATCCACCTGGAACCCCGGAGCTGATGTGAATAGCACCAGCAGCTCGAAATCTTTCGCCATCGCCACCGTCTGCTCGATCGAGATCCCGTGCGGCGGTGCGTCCACCACTTTGCTATCCGCCAGCATCCCCGCCGGATAACACAGCCACACCGGATACCAATACGACTCGATCTCGCGTGTCGCCGGCCAGCGTGAACTGGCGCCGCCATCAAACTTCTCAAACGAAGGTGGATTCAGAAACAGTGTTCGCATGAGCTCCGTTCTTCCTGAACCTATTGGCCAGATCCGGCCGCGACAGAAAGTGAAGGACTTCCGGCCAGCGCAAAGTCGTGAAAGCGGATCGTCAGCTCCGCTTTGCCCACCAGCCGCGTTTCCACCGTGCTCTCGATCTGCCGCGGAATCGCGAGCCCGTCCTCAATATCGTACTCCCGAACGAAATCGATTCGCCGCACAAATATCGACGGATTTCTCACCCAGCGCCCCGATTCCCTCACCGGCAGGCAGGTTGCGGCATCCAGCCACAATTCGCCCTTAAACATCCCGACACGCTTCTTTCTCGGCGTTAAATGAAAGACATAGACATGCCGCCCCTCGGCGCAGATGATTCCCTTGTACTTGAATTTGTAATTTGCAGGGGTCACAGCCAGCAGGGACTCACCGTCCGCCTGGGCCGCCTGGATATCCGCCGCCAGATAGCGTGCGATCACGTCCTTCTTGATGGTGTTATCCCCTTCAAAATGAAGGGCTTCGTAAGTGATGCGACCCAGACGTGAGACCCGCCGCAGAGCATGTAACCGCCCTTGTTTCTTCAGTTTGGGTAACGACGCCTCGATGTCCACCTGCATCGTTGCCCCACGCATCCGCTCGCTTTGCGCACTGGAAACTGTGGCGTAGGTGTCGACCACCGTCAATGGCGCGACCACCGGCCCGTCGGCGCGCAGTAGGCAAATCGCCGCAGCGGACACGGCCAAGCCGCGCAGGAACTTCATATCTAGTTGCAAGATCGTAGTTTACCAATCTGTTAAGGTTCTATTCAACTGATTGGATGCATGGCCGGGGCTGTCGGTGTCGGCTACCCGCGGGGCGGGGATTTTTGACCCGCCCCGCCGCCGTGCGGGAGGTACCCCTTCTTTTATTGCTGGACCGGAATCAAACCGGGCGGCGAAGTCACCCCGGAAACCTGCGCGGTGACCGGAACGTTCCCGTTGGGCGCTGTGGCCGGAACCACCACCCCGATCTGATAGACGCCTGCGCTGGTTAGATTGGCCGAAGGCACCTGTGCCGTCGTACCACCCACGGTGACTACCGGCGTATTCACCACCGGCAAGGGCGTGGTGATCATCATTCCCTCCGGAGTCGCCGGGCTGGTGGGACCGAAACCGGTCCCGTAC
This sequence comes from Bryobacteraceae bacterium, assembly GCA_030041035.1. Classification (GTDB taxonomy): domain Bacteria; phylum Acidobacteriota; class Terriglobia; order Bryobacterales; family Bryobacteraceae; genus QHXW01. Next base: position 4,376 of record JASHOO010000075.1, read on the forward strand.
AGCGTGATGGTCTCGCCAGGGGCGGCCGGGCTCTTCGTGGTAACGCTCGTGCCGTCGGCATGCGTCGCCATCACGTGCGTGCCGTCGCTGCCCAGGAAAAACGCCGGCGCGACCGCTTGCACCTGAAACTGGGCCGTGCCGCTCACCAGACCGTTGTTGATTACTTGGACCGTCGCACTCCCGGTGGCCAGAGTTGTGGACGTGAGAAAGTTCACTTGTGTGGGGCTGACGTAGTACACATACGCCAGACTGCCGTTCACCGTGACGCTGACGTCATCCAGTTCGGTCGGCAACGCGCCGTTGACGATATTCGAGGCGCTCCACATCGCGGTGATCTCCGCCAGGTTCACCCCCGTGATCGCCACCCACGTATTGGGCGCAATGCCGCCGGCCGGATTAGCGCCGTTGGCCACGCCGTTGGCCGCAATCTGCGGCCCCGCGTGGAGCCGGCCGAATAATCCATGATTTCCGTTATCCGGCCCGGGAATGCCGGCCGTGAAGTAAATGGCAGCTTTTTCACCGCCGTTTCCCCCGTTTCCTGCCTGCAACGCCCACAGGTTCGGGATCGTAATCGGCGCGCCGATCTGATCGTCCAACTGAGCCACGAACGCCCCGGTGGTGGGGTTGAACGCGTTGATCGTCCCGTCACCGAAATTGCCCACCAACAGGTCGCCGGCGTAATCGCCGAAACCGGCGGGCGCGATGGCCAGACCCCAGGGCGCATTGAGCGGGCCGTTCGCGACTACCTGTTGCATCATCACGCCATTAGGAGCGAATACATCCACGTAGCCGAGACCCGGCCCCGACACCGAAAAGCTCTGGCTCGAGTTCTGCTTCGCGAAGGCCACGTAAAGGTTGCCACCCAGATTCTGGATGTTGAATGGCGCCCAGCCCGAGGGGATCGTGGGGTCGCGGAACCCGCCCGGCGTAGGAATGAGGTTGAAGTTCACGTCATACATCTCGATCGTTCCAGCGCTGAAGTTGGCCGCGTACAGATACGTATTGCCGAACGGATCTGTGGCCATCGCCAGGCCTGTGTACTCAGCCCCTGAAGCGGAGTTGTCGACCATCACCTCGGTATGGGTTGCACTGACCGAGGGGCTCCAGCCCTGAATCGTCCCGTCCAGCGTGTCGAACAGGAACGGCGTTGCCTTGCCCGCGGCGACTTCGAAGCCGCCGCTTGAGCTGTTGTAGACAGTACCGGTCGGAATCCCCGGGGCTCCGGTTCCCGACGCCTTGGAAGGCTCGATCGTCACTACTACAGCAGTAATCGGGCTTCCGGTGGTGCTGTAGAGCGTCGAGAATCCCGACCCGGCGTCGGATATCCAGAATGGGCTGGATCCTGATTCCGAGATGCCCCACGCACCCATCAGGTGAGCATCGGTGTAGTCTGCAAGGTCCGGAATATCCGAGACCAGGTAGTGGACCAGGTAAGCGTCGTCAGCTTCGAGCGATCTCGGAGCCAATAGTGCGAACAAACACAAAAATGTCACCGCAATGGTCTTTTTCGTCATATTTGAGAACCCGTCGGATCAGAATAAGTCAGAACGCCATTGAGAAGCGCCGCGAGACGCGCAATTTAACCTAGTTTTTACACTCATTAATGAGAACATTGCCAACAAAGCTGAACGCTCGAAGCCCGGCGCCGGTCTTACTGCGTGAACGTGGCCCATGCATGATGGAGGCTCCGCTACAGATCGCGTTCGAGGAGCCGCAATTGACGGAAGGCGAGGAAGCCGCGAGCCGCGAAGACCGTTTCGCCGCACTGGTCGATCGGCAGGCGCGCTTCGTTTTTCGCGTGGCTTATTCGGTTTTGCGCAATGTTCATGACGCCGAGGACGTGGTGCAGGAAATGTTTCTGAAGCTGTACAAGAGCCGCAGATGGGAAGGGATGGCGGATGAACGTGCGTTCCTGGCCCGGGCCGCGTGGCGGATGGCCGTGGACCGGCGGCCGAAGGCGCACCCGCACGTGACGGCCGCCGATCCCGTGGCGAAGGGCCCGAATCCCGAACAGGCGGCGATTGCGGCCGATTGGAATGCCACCGTGCATCGGCTGATGGACGCTCTGCCGGACGAGTTTCGCCTGCCGCTGTCGCTTTCCGCGGTGGAGGAGATGAGCTCACGTGACATCAGCACAGTGATGGGCATTCCCGAGGGCACCGTGCGCACGCGCCTGATGCGCGCACGGCAGATTCTGAAAGAGAAGCTGGCGGCCATGGGGGCGGATCGCAATGAATAACTCGCGCGACGAACTGGACCGGCTGATCGATGGCGCCCTCGCGAGCTACTCGACGGCCGAGCCCCTGGCAGGATTGGAAGCGCGGGTGCTGAACCGCGTGCACGTGACGCAGCCACGGCGGCGATTGCTTGCGTGGGCGTTGGCGTTTGCGGTCGCGGCGTCGGTTGTGGTGTCGGGAATTGTGGTTCGGACAGAGCGGCACGTCGTGGTTCCGAAGCCGATGACGGCAAAGGTTACGCCGGCCCCGGCACCACCAGCGCCGATGAAGCCGGTGGCGAGGGTTCGG
>JASHOO010000614.1 GCA_030041035.1 Bryobacteraceae bacterium
GCCATCCAGATTTTAGGCCGCAAAACGCGTCGGTTTTCGACCGCCACAAAATCGCGAACAAACGAAAGAGCGATTCTTGACAAAAGTTGTCGAATTAGTCGAATTAATGGTGCCCGGGGCGGGACTTGAACCCGCACTTCCGTTGCCGGAAAAAGGATTTTAAGTCCTTTGCGTCTGCCGATTTCGCCACCCGGGCAAGCCGCACGATTCCTGGAAGTGTCAGCCCCCGATTCACCTAAAGTGAGTAGCGAAGGTGTGACGTAACGAATGTAGCACGAAGTCCTTACGTGCGAACGGGTGCAGTTGCTGTTCGGCTGGCACTCAGGCAACGGCTATCCGTCTTCGCGATGGAGAGCGTACCCTCTGTCTGCTGGGCCGGCATTTCCGTCGCTTTGCGCGATCACTTCGAGAACATCAAAGGGTGGTCAACCGTGCCTTGTGCCCTTCAGAATTCCGCATGCTCGGTGGATGGGACAGGTAGCATAGGAGAGTTTCCCACGGTGTCCGCCTTGACGGGCGCGCCCAGGAGCCGGCTCAAAGCGGTTGGCCAGCGAGCTGTGCAAGGAAGGCAGTTCCGCGTAGTTCCGGCTCCTTTTGGGTGAGCCAAGCCATCGACGTAGGACCGACGCGCGCATGGCGGCCGGAACGTGCGGAATACTCCCAAGGAATCTTATGTAAGCAGTGCGCCAATCTTGTTCGTTGCTGTGGGGAACTTACCAATACCTGCGCCCACGACTTCGTCGGCGACCGTGACATAGACGTCGCCGACGGTCCCGGTAATGCGCGTGTGCGCCCCCTTAGCCAGCCTATTGCTCCCGCCGGCCACGAGCATTGCCAAGCCGCTGTTTTTATGGGGATTGGCCTCAGCATGTTCGTGGACGAAAATCAGGCTCGTATGGTCGAACAGTGTGCCGTCGCCTTCCGGAACTGATTCCAGTTTTCCGACCAGGTAGGCGAACTCCTCCACGTGCCACCGGCAAATGTCGCGCAGCACATGTATGCCATCCGCTCCGTCCGCACCGGCCGTCTTGTCTGGCGCGTGCGTATAGTCATGATGCCGCGCCGAGGCATAGCCAAGCCACGGAAACCGCGTCAGGCTCTGGCATTTCGTCAGCATATAAGATGCGACGCGCGTCTGACGCATAGCGAGCGCCTGCACCAACAGATCGCTCTGCAATCTCGCAATTCGCGGCCAATCCTTCATATCGCCGTCGAAATCGGGTGGGTCCACTCGTGCATACTCCGGAGGCAGCCCGGCGATGGAGCGCTCCAAGTCGCGGATAGTCGACAGATGTTCATCCACACGGGCCTTATCGTCTGTCGGCAGTGTCTTCTCAAGAGTCGAAGCGTCGGCCCGCACCGCGTCCAGAATGCTTCGCTTGCGGTTCACCCAGCCTTCTTCGCGCGCGCCAAACAAGCGGTCAAACAGCCGGTGCGGAATCATTTCTGGCGGCAGCGCACGCTCGTATCCCGCCCAGCTCATGTTGCGCTGCATGCTCTCGCCGAACGATTCCTGAGCCACGCCAATCTGCAGCGAACGGAAACGCGAATCGCCGCCGATCTTCTGCGCTACAATCTGGTCGATCGATGGGCCACCCGCGCCGCGGCCGGTAAAATCCAAGCCGCTCATCAAACCGCTCATGGAGTTCGTGTGGCCATTCCCCCTGCCGCTGGCGGCTGCATTGTCCACGCCGCTAAGCACGTGAACGTCCTTGCGCCAGGCGGCAAGCGGAGCCAGGCAAGGAGTCAGTTCGTAATCGCTTCCTTCGTCAGTGGGAATCCAGTACCGTTCCGGAATGCCGTTCCCGTTGAACCACAGGACAAAGCGGGTTTCGATCGGCTTCTCCGCCGCGGCTGCATCCCCCACCCTCGGCGGTGTAGCCGCATACGCGGTCCCGGTCGAATTGAACATCGACGCCAGCGGCGGAAGACCAATCACGATCTTCGCTCCTGCCGCCGTCAGTCCTTTCAGCAGCGCCCTACGAGACGTTCTAACGCGATTGATGATTATTTGCGACATTCAGCCTCTGCGTGTCCTGGGGAAACTCTCTGGACAGGACTATTGACAATATTAACTCTTTAAAGCGGTAACCGGAATTGCGAAAGTCGTCGGTGACGGACCGGATCAGCGGCCGGTCAGCCGCTGTTTCGCTTCTTCCGGCCAGAAACCGGAAGTACTGTTTCACGATGCACTCCTGGCATTGGGGACTCTTCGCCAGCACTGCTCCCAACCCTTGCGGCGACGAAAACTCGGAATTCGGAATGCCGGCAACGTACGCACTCGTGTTCAGCGGCAGGGTGATGACTTTCGCCGGTAGATGATGCTTTTCCTCTTCGTCGTCGTCCTCGTAGGATTTCTTGCGGAATTCCAGGACCATTTGTTCTCTACGCGCCCCAATCGCCTCGAACTTTTCAAGTCCGAACCCCACGGCATCCATCAGCTTGTGGCAGGTGTTGCACGAAGGACTGGTCGTGTGTTCCGACATCCGGTCGCGATTGGTCTGGGGCTTGGCCTCCGTCACCGGCGGCAAATTCGTATTTACGCCCGGCGGCGGGTCCGGCACATGCTGACAGAGGAACTGCTCCCTCACAAACAGGCCCCGCGCCGTGGGCGATGACTCATCCGGTTTCGCCGTCAATGCCAGAAACAACCCCTGCCCTAGAATCCCAGCCCGCTCCGAGTTCGCCGGAAACGCCACACGCTCGAAATCTCTGGCCGGTGCTGGTACGCCATAGATCCGTGCCAGTTCCGGGCTGACGTAGCCGTAATTGGCGGTAAAAAGGTCCATGAAGTTGCCATCGTTCCATACCAGGTCGGAAACAAAGGTGCGGGTCTCTGTGATCATGGCATTCGCTGTTTCGCGCGTAAAATATGGGAACTTGCGCCGGTCCTTGCTCGCGGTCGTCAAGCGGTCAAATCGCAACCATTGGCTGACAAACTCATCCAACGATTCGCGAGCCCGCGTGTCCGCCAGCATGCGCCGCACCTGCTTCTCCACGCCCGTCCGGGTCGCCAGTGCACCGCTTTCGGCGGCGGCGAAAAGCTCGGCATCGGGCATGGTGTCCCATATCGAGTACGAAAGCCGGCTGGCCGTGGCCCATGGCTTCAATTTCGGGTCCGAGGTCGTATTGATCCAAAACAGGAAGTTCGGCGATTGCAGCATCGCCTCGACAACCAACTCGGCGCCCTTGAAGAAATCCGGCTCTTTCGTCATAAGCGATTCGTAGCGCTGTTGCTCCTCCGGTTCCAGCGGACGCCGGAACGCCCTCAGACCGAATTCGCGTACAAACCGCTTCCCGCACGCTGGCGAAGGCTTGCAGGAAACGAGGCCGCGCGTGTCGCCTCCGCGAAAAGCCGCCTGCGCCAGCTTTTCCGCGGCACTGCTATAAGCCTCCTCCAGCAGCGGTGAAATGCTTTGCCCGCGGGACTGGTTCAAGAATCCGTTGACGAAGTCCTCCGGCGGAAATTGCATCGCCGGTCCTGTTTGGTCGCCGAGTAAATCGCGCACCGTGTGGTTGTATTGGCTGTGTGTCAAGCGCCGGAGGAGGGCATCTTGCGCCGCTTCCCCGCCCTGGCCTTCCAGTTCCCGATACTTCAAGGCCGTTGACAGCTCGACACCCGACAGTTGCGCCAAGTGCGCAATCCAAGCCTTCAATACCGCTTCTTCCGGGCTGTTCGGCTTAATCCGTTCGCCACCGGTATGCGGAATCCGCGCCGTCGGCTTTTGTAGCAAAAGCGACTGATCCAAACTTTGCCGGTCGATCAAAACCACCAAAGAATTTCCAAAAGCCGCGATCTTATCCGCATCCGCATCGGCTTCGGGAAAATGCAGGCGAGTCGCCGACGCCACCCCATCCGCGTTGTGGCAGGCACGGCAGCCCGCCTTTTCGAGAATCGGGTAAAGAGTAGTCCGGAAATCGCCGCTTTGCCCCCATAGAGCACCCGCCAAAATCAACAACAGCATCCGCTTAAGCACGTAAAGTCTCCATCGGGCCCGGAGGTTCTTCAGCAGCACCACTCGTCCTTGTAGAATAGCAGGAGATGCGGCACCTCATTGCGGCCTTTCTCTTCCTTGGAGTCGCGTTTCCTACACTTGCGGCACCCACGGCGAACGAACGCGAAATCGCCGAGTGGGTGCTCCGTTGGGAAGGAAGTTTGATCCTCGAAGGGTCGAACGAGCCCATCCGCAGTCTCTCCCAACTGCCTCCCGGCGAATTCCACATTGCCTCCATCGATCTCACCGCCGCTGTCATGCGCCCTGTCGAACTCCGCAAACTCGAAGGCCTGACCCATGTGCGGCAGCTTTATCTACCGGGCCGAATCTGGAACCCGGGCGCGGGCAGAGAAGACAAAACCGGTGTGTTTGAAGCCCTCGCCTCACTGACTTCCGTCGAGTACCTCGCCTTCGGCTGGCATTTCAGCGAGAATATCGCGGTTAATGACAAGGATATCGAGAAGCTCGCCACCTGGTCGGGCCTGAAGCAATTACGCTGCAGTCAATGCCGCCTCTCCAAAGCGAAGTTGGCGGTGTTCTCGCAACTGCGCGATCTCGATCTCAGCGACAATCCCTTCACCGATGAAGGCATGGCTTCTCTCGTCGGGTTAAAAAACCTGCAACATCTCATTTTGCGGAACACGCTGGTCACCGACGATGGCCTCAAATACCTTGAAGATTTGACCGCGCTCGAAGAACTCGATCTCTCCGGGACTCGCATTACAGGCCGCGGCCTGGCTCATCTCAGTAAATTAAAGTCGATTCGCAGTTTGAATCTGCTGGGCGCGCAGGTGCCCGATGAATTTCTGGACGTTATCGGCGGCATGAAATCGCTCGAGGTCTTGAACCTTTACCGGACGCCGGTGACGAACTCCGGCCTGGCCAGTCTGCATCCTTTGAGAAACCTCACCGACGTCGATGTCCGCTACAGCCGTGTCACCTCCAACGGTGTCGAAGCGCTGCGCGCGGCCCTGCCGGAAATCAAGATCCGTTTCGATGGCGCGGCTTCCTCCAGAACCCCTCCCCCCGGAGCCGCGAAGCCCGCAGACGCCTCTCCCAAAGCGATTGCGACGTGGGTGCGCCTGATGGGCGGGAGTGCCGATGTGGTGGATGGCCGCCTGACATCCGTAAGCCTAGCGTCCACCTCCTTGAGTGATGCGCAGCTCACGTTTCTCGAGAAGGTTCCTGACCTCCAAAAACTAGATCTCCAAGGAACGCAAGTCTCCGATCTGGGCATAGCCTCTGTCGGGCGGTTCACCGGTCTACGCGAATTGAATCTCAGCAACACCACCCTCTCGTCAACGGGCCTCGCGAAGCTCGCCGCATTAAGCCGCCTTGAGATTCTTAACCTGGCCGGGACGCTCGTCGACGGACCCGGCCTGGCGCAGCTAAAAGTGCTAACGGCGTTGCGCGAGCTCGATCTGTCCGGCTCTCATGTCGCCGATCGCGGACTTGAAGGAATTGCCTCGCTGACCGGCTTGCGCAGTCTGAGGCTTCGCTTTCTGGACATCACGGACTCCGGTTTAGGCGGAATCGTGAAACTCGCTAACCTCGAAAGCCTGGATCTCAGCAGCACGGAAATCACAGATGCCGGCCTCAAACAGATCGCCTCTCTCTCCAACTTGCGTGAACTTTATTTGAACTACACCGGCGTTGGCAACGCCGGCCTTGCGGCCTTGCAGCCTTTACAGCAACTCCTGCGCCTTGAGCTGATCCACACCCGCGCCAACGACCAGGGCGTCGCCTCAATCGCCGGCCTGAAGAACTTACGTGTCGCCAAGCTCGATTACATGACGCTCGATGACCATGCGGTCGTGTTTCTCAAGGAGCTTCCGCGGCTGCGTGAATTGAGCCTCGATGCCACCAGCATTACCGATCAGGGCGCCCAAGAGTTGCGCTCAATGACCGAACTGCGCGCCCTCAATATCTATCACACGCTCGTCACCGAGAACGCATTTTATGCGCTGAAGACCGCCCTGCCCGAATGTCAAATCGTATTCGATCGTGATTCGGCTTTGCCCAACAGGAGAATCCGTCAATGAAAGCCCTTTCGTTCGCCCTCCTCCTTTGTGCAGTTTCAGCCCGTAGCCAGACTCCAACAACCGAAGACGCTCAATGGATCACCGACCTCGGCGGCACGGTCGTACGCAACGCTCAGGGACTCGTCACCGCCATCAGCCTGCGCGGGACCTGGGTCACCGATATGGACCTCCGCCGCCTGAATCGTTATTCCGCCTTGAGTGTTCTGGATCTCTCCCTCACTCACATCACCGATGGGGGCATGCAGGAGATCAAGAACCTGCGTGGTATTGCGGATTTGAATCTTTACTTTGCCGAGTACGTCACCGATGAAGGTGTCGCCGCCATTAAAGATTGGAAGGGTCTCAAGCGCCTCAACCTGCACGGCACAAAAGCCGGCGACACCGCTCTTGAGCATATTGCCGGACTCACGTTACTAGAATGGCTTGATGTCGGCTCCACCTTAATGACCAATGTGGGACTCGAGCGGCTTACCAGCCTAACGAACCTCAGGGCATTGACCATGGGAGGCAACGAACTGAGCGACGCCGGCCTGCAAGCACTACGCCAGATGCCGAATTTGACCTACCTCGATCTGAGCGGCCGCCAGGGCAACGACAAGAACGTCTGGAGCATCGCCATGTCCAACACCGGACTCCAGGCCGTTCTGACCCTCAAGAATCTCCGTGAACTGCGCTTCTCTTGTGTAACGACGTCAGTCGGAATCGAGGGCACGAAGCTGGGAGAAGTCAGCACCCTCAGCGTCACCCAGCAATGGTTGGAGCAACTCAAGTCTCTGACCGCGCTTGAGCGGCTGAAACTCCAAGGCTGCGGACGGATCAATGACGACGCTGTCTCGACTCTCATCGCTATGCCCTCCCTTCGCGAGGTCGACTTGAAAGGCACCACCGTCACGGAAAAAGGCGCGGACATCTTCCGCGCCGCCAAACCACGCGCCATAGTTTACATCGGGCCTTGGGAAGGCAAAGCTGCTGCTTTTCGTAACAATTGAGCGATCCTAGCCGTCTGCCCGTTTCCAAAAGCCGGCAGATGGTGAATGCCCTTGGTCGCGTTACTTCCGACAGCGGGCTAGGGTATCGGGGGCGCGTTATCTTTCAACCTGGTAGCCGCAGTCTGTCAAGAGCAGCGCCGCGACGTATGCTTCCTCTCCCGGCAGCACTCCGAAGCGGTTATTGTTCATATGTAAATAATCGAACGCGAGGCGTGCAGGCGATGCTGTCACCTCATGGCGGAAATGCTGCAAGTTTGAGACTGTCAACTGCGTAGCCCGTTCGAGCCTGCTGAGCAACCCGCTGAGGACAGGATGAGCTTGCACGGACGATATGCACTCGGCAACGAACTTCCTGCGCCGTGCTGCGGCTTCGCGAACCCTGCAACGAAGCTGGTCGGCCCCGGGACGGTCTTGACCGCTCCAATACCAGAGGTAGTTATGCAGGAAATACTCACAGCCCGATGGTGACGACTGAGTTTGTCGAACCAGGTTTCGGGCCAGAGTAAGTACCAGGCTGATATATCCCGCCGAGGTGGACACGCACTCGAGTGCCCGCAACGCGACCTCGCTTGAGACTTCAAAAAAGTCTTCGGCAATATGTAACCCGGCAGCGCCACCGTACTTCTCAAATTCGGGCTCATAGTTCGCGAGCGTATAGCCGAGTTCAGCAGGCTGGGCACAAACCTCATGCCTGGCTGGAATAAAAAGACGCTCTGCGGTCTGGCACGCAGTCAAGCTCGGCAGCCTACTCTCGATCAACTGTGACAGTTCGTCACGCCATCGCTCGCGTGCCGTTTGAGAACCCTGAAGCCTCAGCCGGATGTGCCAGCCGCGCTGATCTATGTAGCGGATGAAAAACCACCTGCTCAGTTCCGAGCTGGCCCGAGCTTGCTGCACGGCCGGTCTTACGATCTCGCGAATCACATGATCAAGTTGGCCGGGATATTTTGGGTAGATCTTGAAGTACAGCCAATCGTTCGCAGCGGACGGTGTCACAATGGATACCGTCTTACGTTGCCTATTCGCTGCGGGGGGCTCCGGCATCGGCCATCGGACTAAACTCATAAATTCGCTGGCGCGTTTGTCGGAGCGGGGGTGCTCCGGATGCGGCATGACCCAGTGTTGGATGCGTGCCGGCAGCGCCTCGGTCAGCGTAATGTCTGTATCAGCGCCGGCGAGTTGGTGTAGAACTTCGATCGAGTGGGGACTTCCAAAATTCACCCAGAAAGGCTTACGATCCTTGGCCTGAGCTGATATCGGCGTTCTTTCAGCTTGAACGAACACTTCCTCCGGCAACCCATGCTCAATACGCCAGCGGTTCACCCGGACAAAGAAACTGAAATCACTCTCACCGTTCTCCTTCCGGACTAGGGCGCTTGCCGGAACGTGCCACTTTGCGCGTTGAAACACGATCCGGCCATCCTGCCGCCGCGGAAAATACTGGATTCCTGCCGTTCCCTGTTCCCCGCTCGAAACTGTCGCTTTTTCCATGCCATAGTCACGAACCCACGGATCCGCGATCACCATGAGAAGGCGTAGCGCTTGAGGCGCGAGGTAGGAGGGCACGACACCTTGATAGCTCAGGCAAACGGGCTCGCCATGCTCATCGACGAAGTACAACGTGCCATTTTGATTCGCACGGAGACGAAGCTGATCGAGGCGGACCGCGGGACCGCCGGTAGAATCCGCAACAGGAAGTTCCCCCGGCCATTCGAACACACCCGTGCATGTTCCCTGCTCAGTCTGCAAGCTATTGACATCCGCGCACGTCAATAGCTCGAGAGGATTCAGACCGCCGTACAAATGATTCACCCAGTCAGCAAGCTTATCGCGGAGCAAGTTCTGGCCGGTGCCTCCGATATTTGCAAACCGTCCCAGCAGCCCACCTTCACCGGAGTTGACCTGGTTGATCACCAGATAGTACTCGCCATGATCGAGTGCATCACGGTCGGCGGCGGCAAGCTGGAAGAATATAGTCAACGTTGGCGGAATGGCACTGGCACCCCCTGGCAAACTGGACCTATCGTTGTCGGCCTCTTGTATCGTCAGCTTGTCCTCCGCGATTGACCGCGAAAGAAGTTCCGGAAAATCTTCCCGTGCTAGAAAGTCGAAAAGGAAACCGAGGATGTCATCCGTCTCCCCCTCTTCACCAAATGTCCGCACAAAGTACTGGTACAGGTAGTCGTACATTTTCGTTCGAATGGTGCGTTGCCGGAACTTCTCCGCCGCGCAGGCCAAGTCGTGCTGGATGCGGACGGGTAGATTGATCTCAGAACTGTCCAGGGCCACGTTTTCAACCAGCGGCTTCATCGTCGTGATCCACTTCGGTGGTTGGGCGCCCAGTGCTGCATAGATCGCAGTAGCGAGTCGCCGCACCTCCCAGATAACCTGAAGGCGCTCGGGACCGCTTGCCGCCCCCGCCGAGTCCACACTGCTCTGTAGCTGCCGCATGAGTTGTGAGATGCCGGCGGCGTAGTCGGTGGTTATGTTCGAAAGGACGTCGGCAAGTGCCAGTAGCGGGCGGAAGTCTTTTCGGGAATACGGCGCTACCGGCCGAATCAGCATTTGGTCCAGGAGGCTCAAGATGAATCCATGAGCACTCGGTGCCTTCGCAGACTGGGCAAGACCGGCAAGTTCCGAGTAGTCAAACCTTCGCCCCGGAGTAAGAATCGCTTGCAATGGCTCATCGAGATGCACTTCGCCTATTACTTCGCCTCTCCAAAAATGGGGGCCGGTGAACTGATTGAATGGTTTCAGAATCTTGAACTTCCCTCGTTGCTTTCGATTCGGACGAATTCCGGCATTTGCTTCGTATCGGAATGCCGGCGACAACTCGGGATTGCGGGCGGCCAGCATCAGCCAGTCGTGCGGCAACGCGCGCAATAGGCGCACAGGGTACTCTTGGGCACTCGACGCCTTCCCGCTTTTGGAAATGAGTTTCCGGTCTCCCGAACCAATGTTAGCCACTGATATTTGTGTGAAATTACTCAGAGGGCTGGTCTTCATGGCGGCGCGGCTTAAGTAGGCCAGCGAAGAGCGTGCCCGCTTGCTACATGGGAGCCAATCACGGTCCTCCTGTTGTGATCCGCGGAGGACGTCGGATAACAGGTCCGGACTGGCGATCGCGAGTCCGTGTTGCATAAAAGAACTCATCATGTTCTGCTGCAAAATGCGGGAAGCATCGGCTACCTGCTGCTCATAGGCGCTTGCAGCGGCGGCCATGGCCGATTCTCGCCCTGTGGCTAATTGATACCAGTGGCTCAGCTGAAACTGCTCTTCACCGCTCAGGATCGTGCCAATGGATTTTACGTCCTGCGCGGTAGATGGTGAAACTCTCCGGTTATGAATACATC
>JASHOO010000615.1 GCA_030041035.1 Bryobacteraceae bacterium
TCCTCGACACCCGGCCCTCCCTGTGCGACGGCGCGCACAGTGGACGAGAAGGGCTCAACTAGCGCGCCGATCTCGTCCGAGATGGCCGGATGCAAGTGATAACACTGGTAGGCATTCAAGTTGAGGCGCTCGGCGAGAGCGCCGCCGGTCCAGGAAGTGCCGAGGAAGGCGACCTGATCGCACTGCGCCATCGACCCTGTGCGGCACCACCGGCACTTGCCGCAGCCGATGATGGGGCAGGCAGCGACGCGATCGCCGACGCGGAAATTGTCTACGCCATCGCCGACCGCCACAACCTCGCCCGACATTTCGTGTCCGATGATGACGGGTGCTTGCACACCGGTGACGGGATGCGGGTGATTGAGCGGGATGTAGAGCGGGCCGCCCATGTATTCGTGGAGGTCGGTTCCGCAGATGCCGCACCAGGCGACTTTGACCTGCACCTGGCCGGGCGGGGGCGCGGAGGGTTCAGGGACCTTTTCGATGCGGACATCTTCGCGAGCGTGCCAGACCGCGGCTTTCATACGCTTTCTTTCTTTAAGTAAAGCACTGACGCGCCCGGGAACGGAGTGGCGAAGGTCAGTTGCTTGCCGGCGGTAACGCTGCCGCCGGGCGTGATGGTGCCTTCTTCGGGATGCGTCCACTCGGCGCGGAATTGGCCTTGGGCGCGGGAGAGATCGACGTCGGCGCGGTCGCCTTCGGGGAAATAGACCAGGAACTCGCGCTCGGGATTGGCGAGGCAGTAGGTGGTGGATGAGAGATCGTCCTGCGGGGTCATGGAGGCGAGATTCATGCGCAGTGCGTAGGAGCGGGTGAAGCCGAGGGCTTTGCGGACGGGCTCCCAGGTCCAATCGTCGCGGCGGTTGAGATTGCGCAAGGGATAGCCGGGACGAGCGCCCCAGTTCACTTCGGGACAGGGAGCGCCGGCGATGGGATCCCAACTGTCCATGAGCAGCGTGTTATGGCCGCGGACGAAGCTCTTCCAGGCCCAGGCGACGGTGCCGCCGTGACCCCAGAGATGATCGGTATCGTTGACGCTGACTTTTTTGCCCTCCCATGCGGGCGGGTCGAATTGGAATTTGTGACCGAAGGGCGAAACCCATTCAGCGGGGCTAGCCATCATCTCTTCCATACGCTCGACGCCTGCACCGGTGAGGCCGACGGGGTGCCGCTTGCCCTTCTCGGTTTCAAGCTTGTGCATCGTATCGACGACCCACCAGTCCCAATCTTTGCCGCCGCCTTCGTTGACGACTTCGTAGAGGACGTTGTCGAGGTCGTTGACCGTGTCGACGATTTTCTGCATGTAGGCGGTCTGCTCGGCGCGGACTTGGGGGTCGTCGAGGTCGGGCTGGCCGTCGCCGTTACGGTCACCGTTGAAGCCGTTGATATTGTTTAGCGCATTGTAAGGGTGACCGGACCAGGTTCGCTGGCCGCAACTGTGCGGACGGTTATAGCTGAAGCCCTGAAAAAGCTGGACGGCGCAGTAGATGCCGCGGTCGCGGCACTCGCTGACGCGGGCGCGCATACGGTCGAAATAGATCATATTGAATTTCTGAAGATCGAACTTCAAGCCGCCGTCGAGGGCGTTGCCGGGACCGGTACGGACGTAGAGGGTCGGCTCGAAGAGGATCTTGTCGGGCGTCCATGGTGCCCAGGCGGATTGCTGCCATCCCCACAGGCGCATGAAGTTGTGGTTGTGGCTCTGCATCATGGCGAGGTAGGCTTGCCAATCGAAAATAGGAACGGGCGCCACGCCGGTGTCTTGTAAATTGGCCCATGTGTGGGCGCCGGTGAGGAAGATGGCCTTGCCGCTGCCATCGGTGAAGTAGCGCGCGTTTTGGGGATGCACGCGGAGGGGTCCAGTAGCCGGGCGGACGATTTGAGCCTTGCCAGGCCGGCAGGCGGCTGCGGCTGTCACGATCTTCAGGAAGTTGCGCCGGTTCACGCCAGTTGGCCGCCATCCACGAACAGCAGGACGCCGTTGACATAGGAGGCGTCCTCGGATGCCAGGAAAAGTGCAGGCCCGGCCACGTCCTCGGGCGTTCCCAGGCGGCCAAGCGGAATGAGACCTCTTTCGGGGCCATACTTCTTCAGGAATTCGGGGTCGCGCAGCACGGGTTCGGTGAGGCGGGTTTTAATGAATCCCGGGCCGACGGCGTTGGAGTTGATGCCATAGGGTCCGAGCTCGCGCGCCAGAGTTTTGGCGAGAAGAAAAACGCCGGATTTCGAGACGTTGTAATGCGCGAGAGTAGCTTCGGCGTCCCAGCAGTTGGTGGACGCCATGAAAACCAGCTTGCCCCGCCTGCGGGCGACCATGTGAGGCGCGACGGCCTTGGACACGAGAAATGCGCCGCGCAGGTTGGTATCGATGGTGTTGTCCCAGGTTTCGGTAGAGACTTCGAGAAACGGCACCGAAGGAGCGATGCCGGCAATGTACATGAGGATGTCGATTCGGCCTTGCCAGTCGAGCGCCTTCTGCACCATGGCCTCCACCTGAGAGGCCTCGCGGACGTCGCAGGCAAGAGGCAGAGCGTCGGATCCCGTGTCGTAGATTTCGCGGCAGGCATTTTCGGCAGCGGGGCAATCCAGATCGGCGATGACCACATGGGCGCCTTCGCGGCCGAGGCGCAGGGCAATTGCTCTTCCGATGCCATGGGCCGCGCCGACCACGAGTGCTACCTGGCCACTAAAACGCCCCGTGCCGTTCGCGTGCTGATCGGCCATTTTCGGCGAGTGTCCTCTAGGCTAAAGTATTCGCCGGGATAGTTTCAGTCTGTAATGATCGCCCAAATTTTTGTTGTGGCGCCATGCTTTCGGCGGAGCCGGCGCGATCAATGGGATTTCAAAATTCTTTCATAGTTTTCTTATATCCCTCGAGCCTGGGTCCATAGGACTCTTGATGGGTCTAGCGGAGGGAATTGATTGAGGCTGAAGGACAAAGTTGCCCTGGTGACGGGGGGCGCGTCGGGGATCGGCAGAGCCACGGCCGAGTTGTTTGCTCGTGAGGGAGCGCGGATCTCGGTAGCCGATTCCAGCGCAAACGGCCTCGAAACGATTCAAACCATTCATGGAGCAGGGGGAGAGGCCATCTTTTCGCAGGTGGACGTGTCGGACTCCGCGCAAGTCACGCGCATGGTTGAGGATACGCTCAGGGTTTATGGGCGCGTCGATATTCTATTCAACGCGGCGGGGGTGCTGCTCTACGGGACGGTGCTTGAAACGGACGAGCAGGCGTGGCACCGGGTTCTTTCTATCAACTTGACGGGAACGTACTTATGCTGCCGGGCGGTGTTACCGCACATGATCCGGCAGGGCGGCGGGTCCATTATTAACGTTGCTTCGACGGTGGGGGCCCACGACGCCTGTGCCAATGCGGTAGCTTACGTGACGTCGAAGGGCGGGGTCACGATGTTGACCAAAGCCATGGCGATCGATCACGCCAAGCAGGGGGTTCGGGTGAATGCGCTGGTTCCGGGTGCAACCGATACTCCTATGATTCGAAAGGCATTGTCACCGGAGAAATTGGATGAGCTGGCAGCGTCGCACCCCATCGGGCGCTTGGGGCGGCCGGAAGAGCTGGCGAAGGCGGTATTGTTTCTGGCATCGGACGATGCCTCGTTTGTGACTGGGACCGCGATGTACGTGGATGGGGGGCAAACGGCGAAGATTTGACCGTAGTTTTACGAGAGGAATTGATACTCGATGACGGTTTCCACCGGGCAGGGAGAGGGTGTCGAGAGTGTTGGAAAGCTGAGGCGCGTTCTCTCGGTCTGGGATCTGATTCTTTACGGAATCATGGCGGTGACGCCGAGCGCTCCGGCGACGGTGTTTGGGTTGGCGGAGTTGCGATCGCACGGGCACGCCGTGGTGACGATTTTGGCGGCCATGATTGCCATGGTGCTGACGGCGATCAGCTACGGAAGAATGGCGGCGCTGTATCCTTCGGCGGGTTCGGCGTACACATATGTGGGCCGGGGGCTGCATCCGTATCTAGGGTTCATTTCGGGCTGGGCGATGTT
>JASHOO010000616.1 GCA_030041035.1 Bryobacteraceae bacterium
CCGCCCTTCGCTCACGAGAACGACGATATCTACACCAATCTGACGAAGTACGGCCTGGCTCCCGGCTCGACGCTGGATCAAGGCTACGAGCCCTTCGCCAATCCGGGCAACGAGTTCATTGGCGCGACGCTGCGCGTTTGGGATCCCAATGTTCGTCCGGCGGTCTCGAATCAGTGGAACCTCACGCTTCAATACCAACTGGACAAAACCACGACCGTTCAGGCCGCCTACGTGGGCCAGCGCGCCACCCACCTGATGGTGCCCATGCCTTACGACCAGGGTGTATTGAACGCAAACGGCACCGTTTCACCTACGGAATACCTGGAAGGCAATCCGACGCTCTTGAATGAGATCGGCCAAATCTCGGGCACGGCCTCGGTGGGCAACCAGGATTACGACGGCCTTCAGATGCAGGTCAGAAAGCACCTGAGCTCCGGCCTGGAATACACGGTGGCCTATACCTACTCCAAGTGCATGACCAACAACATGGGCTACTATGGCCAGGGCGGCCAGGCCTCGCAAAGCAACTGGTACTACCAGAACATTTACGATGCGGCGGCGGAATGGGGGCCCTGCGATTATGACGCCACCCACAACTTTGTCGCCAACGTGGTTTATGATCTGCCGTTCGGCCGCGGGCGCCAGTTCGGCAATAACATGAGCAAGGCCATGGACTATGTGATGGGCGGTTGGGAAGCGGCCGGCATTTTGAGCCTCCATACCGGTTTCGCCATGACCATCGGGGCCGGCGATGCCTCAGGCACCAACTCCCGCGGTCCACGTGCGGACTGCATCTCTCCGGTGACCATATACGGTACACAGAACTCGCCGGCATCGGTGGGCAATGGTTACCAATGGTTCAGCGCCGACAGTTTTGCGCAACCCGTTGAAGGCACCTTCGGAAGTTGCGGAGTCGGCACCGTACGCGGGCCGGGTTTGTCCACTTTCGATCTCAACCTGACGAAGAATTTCAAGGTCACGGAACACCAAACCATCAATTTACGCGCGGATTTCCTGAATCTGACCAACACGCCGATTCTGAATTCGCCCAACACGGGTGTCAGCCCCACGCTCGGCCTGCTCAACAGCGACAATGCCTTCAGCGCCCGGGAAGTCCAATTTGCGCTGAAGTATATTTTCTAAGCAGTTCCCTGGGGCGGGACTCGAGTTCCGCCCCAGGCTTCCATCCCAGCCCGTCCTTCCCTCCCGACGTACAATAACGAAGTGAAACGGTTGCTTCTTGTTCTTGTTCTGGGTCCCGCAACCGCGGCCGCGCAAACTCCAAGCAGTAAGTTGGCCGCACCCTCGCCCGCTGCGGTGGCGCAGCTTGCCGAATCCGGGCACTGCCGCGAATCTCTGCCGCTTCTGAAGACAGCCATCGCACACGCGGCCGATCCTGAAATCAAAAAGCGGCTGGGTCTCGATGGCGTGCACTGCGGCATGGCTCTGCACGATCTGGACAGCGCCGCTGCCTTCATCTCCAGCTTGACGAAGGCCTTCCCCAATGATCCCGAGGTCCTGTATCTCACCGTGCACGTCTACTCAGACCTCTCCATCCGCGCCTCGCAGAAACTCATGGTTTCCGCGCCCACCGCTTATCAGGTGCGCCTGCTGAACGGCGAAGCGCTCGAAGCGCAGGGCAAATATGACCAGGCCATCACCGAATACCGCGAGGTATTGAAGCGAAACCCCGAGTTGCCGGATATCCACGATCGCATCGGCCGCCTGCTGCTCGCCGGACCGAAGACTGAGGAAAACAAGCAGGCAGCGCGCCGCGAGTTTGAGGAAGAGCTCAAAGTGAACCCCGCCAACTCCGGCGCCGAATACATTTTGGGCGAGCTGGCCCGGCAGGATCAGCAGTTTCCCGTGGCTATCGGGCATTTCGAGAAGGCCACAAAGCTCGATCCGCAGTTTGCCGACGCGTTCATCGGCCTGGGCCGGTCGATGCTTGAAGCCGGCCGCAATGCCGATGCCCTCGCGCCGCTCCGGACGGCCGAGAAACTCCGGCCTGATATCCCCGCGGTACACCTCTATCTCGGCACCGCATACAGCCGCACGGGAAACAAGGAGGAAGCCAGGCGGGAGTTCGCCCTCCACGAGCAAACGTCCGACAAGATTCGTCAAATGAAGCAGGAAATCGAGACTGGAGCCGCCGGATCGCAGCCGGAAAAGTAGCAGCGTTAGCCACGATGAGAACGGAATTGCTGCGATTCAACGGCGCTCGCGAGCGGGATCCCGCCATCGATGCGTGGATGAAAGGGCATGCAGATGAATTGGGCGCCATCGCGCATCAGTGGTTTGAAGTGATGCGAAAATGCGGGGACGAAGTCCGGGAGCTTTTGCACGACGGCTGTCCGGTTGCCTGTTTGGGAGACGCGCCCTTCGGCTACGTCGATGTATTCGCTTCGCACGTGAACGTCGGGTTCTTTCACGGCGCAGCGCTTCCGGATCCGGCCCGCCTGTTGCAAGGCGCCGGCAAGTTCATGCGCCACGTGAAGCTGAAACCGGGAACCGCTACAGATGCCGCCGCGCTGGCCAAGCTCATCGATCGGGCGTACTCGCATATCAAGGCGCGCGTCGAAAATGGTTAGTCCGATTCATAAGGCTACGATTGAGAGATGAGTATTCACGTTTCTGTTCGCACCGTTGCTTCCGTGAAGCTTGCCGCCGTTCGGCGCCGTGTCACCATCGGCGGCATCGGAGGTGCGTGGAGGCCGGCGCTCGATCAGGTGTGGGAGTTCCTGCGAACCCAGCCGGGCCTGCGCAGTGATGGGCACAACGTGTTTCTCTATCACCACCCTGCGCGCCGCGACTTGCCAATGGACGTGGACTTCGGCGTTGAGGTCACGCGCGCGTTTGAGTCCTCCGGAGAAGTTTACGCCACCGAGACTCCTGCAGGCATGGTGGCTCTGGCGGTGCATGCGGGCTCCTATGACCGGTTGAAGGAAACGCACAAGGCGATTCATGCATGGCGGGAGGCGAGCAACCGGGCCTTCGCCGGAAAATCGTGGGAGATTTACGGCGACTGGTCGGACGATCCGTCGAAACTCGAAACGACGATTATGTATCTGCTGGAGTAGTGTTCCGGATCGCCGCATTTGCACCGCTACCAGGGAAGCAGTAGACTTTGTCTCCATGACTGACGAACTGGAGGACTCCGCTCGCTTAGTAGGCGCATGGACACTGCTCTCCTATGAGTTGTTATTGCCTTCGGGGGTGGTGGAGAAGCCCATGGGTGACCGTCCGCTCGGCCGGATAATGTATCTGGCGACCGGCCAGATGGCGGTGCAAGTGACGGCTTCCGGTCTCGATCCGCTGGCAAACGACGACTCGCGTGAGGCCACAACGGAAGAAGCCGCCCGAGCCTGGCATAACTATGTTGGATACTGGGGTACCTTCACGGTCGACGCGGAAGCTGGAGTCGTCATCCATGCCATCGAAGGAGCATGGTTCCCGAACTGGATCGGCCGGAAGCAGGTTCGCCAATATCGATTTTCGGCTGACACGCTCACACTGGAAGCTGACTCGCCCTACTGGCACGCCAAGCTGATCTGGCGCCGGATCGAGTAAGCGGCAAACCGAGCCTGCGGCTACGAATGTCCGATTACTCCAGCGCCGGTTTTCCTTCCATGATGGTGACGTAACGGTCCACCGGCAAGCTCGTAAATCTCTGCACTTTTCCGCTGGGCAACGGCCACTTGATTTCCAGCCAGTCGATTTTTTGCGCCGTGCCTAACCCCATCACTTCCCGCGGGTCGTGCGACGACATGAAGCTGCCGCCGTTGTTCTTGAGCCGCGTGCGCTTCACTCCGCCAGCGGACCAGGTCAGCCGGGCGCCAACCGCATCCCGGTTGCAGTTGACCCCCACGAGTTTCACACCCAGCCAATGGTTGCCGGAACCGCACACATTGTGCAGCAACATCGGTGCTCGGCCGTTGTTTCCCACCAGTACGTCAATGAAGCCGTCATTATCGTAATCGCCGACCGCCAGCCCCCGCGCAGCCAGCGGCTTGGCGAAAACCGGTCCCGCCTCGGCGGTGACATTGCGCAGCAAACCCTTTTCCTGGTGGTAGAGCAGAAGTGGTTCGAGATACTTCACCCGGCTCCCATATTCGGATTCCACGCTGTCATCCGGATGCCCGTTGGCGAGAATCAGGTCCGTCAGGCCGTCGTTGTCGTAATCGAAAAATTTCAACCCCCAGCCGCTGAGCATGCGCGTATCCTCCGCGATGCCGTGCTTGTGCGCGGCGTCGAAGAAGGTTTCGTCTTTGTTGTTGGTGTAGAGCGAAAATCCTTCGTCATTGATGTTGGCTACGAACAGGTCCTCCCAGCCGTCGCCGTTGATATCGGCCGCATCGACACCCATGCCGGAGCGCGCGCGGCCGTTCTCGCTGTAGGCCACTTCGGCCAGCAGCGAGATTTCCTCCCACTTGTTGTTGCCGCGGTTCACAAACAGGAAGTCCTGCACGGTATCGTTGGCCACATACAGGTCCATCCACCCGTCGTTGTTGATGTCGGTGGCCACCACGCCCAGCCCCTTGCCCATGGCGCGCTCGATGGCGGTACCGTGTGTGACATCGGTGAAAGTGCCGTCGCCGTTATTGTGAAACAGGAAGCTGTGCGTTGGCTTATACAGGCGCGGGATGCAGTAGTAGCGCTGGCCGAATTTGTTGACGCCGCATTCCAGATCGCTTTTGAAAACCACGAAGCTGCAAACGAACAGATCCAGCCGCCCGTCGTTGTCGTAATCGAACCACACCGCGCTCGTGGTCCAGCCGGGCACGGCCAAACCGGCCTTCCCGGTCATGTCGGTAAACGTGCCGTCGCCGTTGTTGTGATAGAGAATGCACCGCCCATAGGCGGTAACGAACAAATCCGGATAGCCGTCGTTGTCGTAATCGCCCGCCGCCACTCCCATACCGAAGCTGGTGCCCGCGGCTACGCCGGCTTTTTCGGTGACATCGGTAAAGGTGCCGTCGCGGTTGTTCTTGTACAACGCGTTCCGCAGCGGCTTTTTCGGCGTGTAGAAATCGCAGGGGCCGCTGTTGACCAGGTAAATGTCCATCCAGCCGTCGTTGTCGTAATCCAGGAACGCGCAGCCCGGGCCCAGGCTCTCGGGCAGATTGCGCTCCGCCGACATGGCGTTCTCATGCACCCACGTAATGCCGCTGGTCGCTGGCGGTATCTCCGCGAAAAGAAGATCGCCCGCTCGCGGAACCGGGGCGGCGCGCACCCTCCAGGGCCGCCAGATGCCGGACAGCGCGGCGCCTGCCAACAGGCTGCGACGCGAAACTCCTTTTCGCATATCCAACGGCCAGTATAGTTGATGGAAAAAAAGTGAGTTGCGGCCGGATATTAGGCCGTCATGACCGCGGCAAAAACTTCCTGGCGCCGCAGCTCATCGCGCCATGCGCGGCAGGCGAGGCTGATGGCGCGCAGAACCTCCTCGCGCTCGAGAGGCGCGGACAACAGGTCGTAGCCGCCGGATTCCAGAACCTCGATTCCCAGGCCCCGG